>JAGVEE010000140.1 GCA_020058405.1 Sphingobacteriales bacterium | reverse complement strand
GTAATACATTGGGCTGCTTAAGTTAACAATACTTAATGTGCTCGTTGTATTTGCAATATCAAATACATTTGAGGAGAAATTAGCAGATGTACTCGATTGCCATTTCAAAATAGTACCCACAAAACCTGTTAAGGTTAAGGTAGCATTATTTGTGCCTGTACAAACTGATGAAGGGCCGGTAATACTACCAGCTTCGGGGAAAGGCCCGAGAGATGAAAGTGCTTTTATGGATGAAAATGCACTTGCACAGCTTCCGTTTTGTAGCAATACTCTGTAGTAAGTTGTGACCGATAAATTTGTGATCGTAATGGAGCTGAAATTTGCAGTATTAGGAATGCTTGTTACTGTTCCCGAAAAATTTGAAGTGGTAGAGGATTGCCATTCTATAATAGTTCCTACATGATTTGATAGCGTTAAGGTTGAGCTATTTATTAAACTACAAAAACCAAGCGGACCCGTAATAGTACCTCCTACAGTTGGGGCCGTTATTAAAATACTAGCAATAGTAGAAGTATCTGCAGAACATACTCCGCTTTTTACAATTACTCGATAATAGGTTGTAGTTGATAAATTTGTAACTACCAAACTATCGGTAGTATTGGTAATAGTAGTTACACCACTGCTGAAATTAGAAATCGTTGAGCTCTCCCATTTTACTATACTTCCCACATAATTAGTAAGACGGAGTGTTGTTGAGTTTGTACCAATGCAAACCGTATCGTTTCCTAATAAGCCAGCATCAGAAATAGGATTAACTGTAATTACTCTTATACTAGAAGTATCTGCTTCACAAATTCCACTTTTTACAATTGCTCTATAATAAGTAGTAGCAGTTAAATTTGTAGCTACGTATGTGCTAGTTGTATTTGCAATATCAGTCACAGGGCTTGTAAAATCTGCGTTTGGAGACGATTGCCATTTTAGTATTGTACCAACATGTCCGCTTAAAATTAACGTACTTGAATTTATTCCAGTACACACAATTACATTAGGATTAAAGGGATTATTACCAGTTACATTACCACCGTTCGATGGTGGGTTTAGCATTATAACTGCAATATTTGAAGTATCTGCAGGGCAAGACCCATTAGTAACAATTACTCTATAGTAAGTTGTAGTAGTAAGATTTATTGCGGTGTAGGTATTTGTAGTATTCGCAATATCAACTACACCACTAGTAAAGGTTGGGCTTGTGGAAGATTGCCATTTAGAAATGCTTCCAACAAAACTACTCAGCACTAAAGTGGTAGAATTTAAATTAGTTGAATTGCAAATAGTGTCCGAGCCTGTTAAGGTACCCGCATCCGGTCTTGTTAAAATAGTAACAATTGCTGATGTACTAGTTTTAATATCGCAACTATCATTTCGAACTACTGCTCTGTAATACGTGGTAGTATTTATGTTTGTAAGTCCAAGAGTGGTAGTTGTAGTATTGATGTTTGTAAGCGGAGTAAAATTACTATTGGGTGATGACTCCCATCTTAAAACAGATCCAACATTTCCGCTAAGTGTAATGGTATGAGAATTTGTTGTTGAACAAAAAGTAATACTGCCAGCGCTAGTCCCTGCAACTGTTTGATCTACTACTATAATTTTTACAAAACTAGAAAAAGTAGAACCACAACCAGGAATAGTAACCAATGCTCTGTAATATCTTACAAAGGAAAAAGGTCTGCCAACGCTTAATGGATTATTTGTAGTGCTTATGGTAGTTGCATTCGTAGTAAAAGTAGAATCGTCGGCAGATTGCCAACTAACAATGTTTCCGGTATGGCCGCTTAATGTAAGTGGAATGGAAGAAGCAGATGTACAATAGGTGCCTCCACCAGAAATAGTACCACCAACAGGAGTACTTGTGTTTACAGTAATTACAGCAGTACTAGAGTTCGCTTCTGGGCATGTTCCTCTTTTTACAACAGCTCGATAATAAGTAGTGCTTGAAACATTTGTAGCAGTAAATGTTGTAGTAGTATTTGTAATTGTATTGATGCTACTAAAATTAATATCTGATGACGACTCCCACCTGAGTATAGTCCCAGAATGGCCAGATAAAGTGAGTAAGGTAGAGTTAGTAGTGGAACAAAGGGTATCAGTACCTGCAATATTTCCACCAACACTCGGTGGTAAAATTTCTTTGCCATCATTAGTACTACTTATTTCGGTACAATTTCCAGTGCTAGTGATGGCTCGATAGTAGGTTGTTGATGTTAAATTAGTAACAGTAATTTGCGTTAAATTTGCTGTATTAGGTATTACCGTAGGACTACTAAAACCTGGTGATGGAGAAGATTCCCAACGCAAAACTGTTCCTGTAAATGCTACTATTGTGAACACAAAACTATTTGTTCCACCACAAGCAATTCCAGGAGGTGGTGTGTATACATTTCCATTTGTAACCGTAGGATTTGCATTTGTAAAATTAATTGAACTAAATGCAATTGGGAAAGACCCATTTTGAACAACCGCACGATAATATGTTGTAGTAGAAAAACTAGATAAAGTTAATTCGTTTGTTGTATTAGCTATAGTAGTCCAAACTGGATTTAAATTAGAAGGAGAAGATTCCCATCTTATTACATTTCCTACATGTCCTACTAAGGTAAATATTGTTAGATCTGTACCTCTGCAACTATTTCTACTTCTATAAATGGTACCTCCTACACTTGAATCAGTTAAACTACTAGGAATAGCATTTACACTCGATTCCTCGTGAACGATTTCAAATTCAGAAATAAAATTTGAATATGTATTTGAAGATGAAAAAGCAAAAGATGTATTACATGCAATTAAACATACTAATAGAGATACTAAATTTTTAGCATTAGAATAGCTACTAATTAATACGCCTTTTATAAGCATATTGAGCGCGTAATTTGATTGTAAGGTTAGATTTGTATATAGGAATACACTATTTTATAACAATATAGTAAAATATAATGATTCAGAGAATAAATGATGATTTAAAAAGAATGTAATATTCAGCTATAACCAATAATTATCCCCGTAACTGCAGAAAATCTCCTCTCCTATTTTAATTGTTCGGGAAGCAACAATACAGGGTCTATCTTTTTCGTCGAGGCTGATAAACGAGTTATTTTTGAAATTTGATTTTGAAGTTCCATTTGCATCGTTTGCATATTTAGCGAAACACTCGGTATGCATAGAGTCTAAAATTTTTCCATTTATTAACACAACAAAGTAAGCCTGATTATTTTTTTGTATTCTATTTTTTTGTTCTGCATCGTTTATTATTTCACCATCAAAAACAGCAATAATTTCATTTTTAAATATTTTGATGGCCGTAAATAACCCCATTCCTGCATTTAGCAATTGAGAAACTTCGGTATATAAATAATCTTCTTCAGGAGCGTCGATGGTTAATACAGGTAAGTTGTTGTACATGATTATTTAGAAAACCAAAGAAACAAAAAAAGCCGCAATAAATGCGGCTCTTCCAAAACTACACTCAAATCTATTTCTTAATTATCTTTAATACTTTTAATTCTTTATTACTTGCGGTAAGTTTTATTTGATAAACACCAGCAGCAAACTCAGCCATATCAATAGTTGCATTTACTGCATTCACTTTTATAACTTCTACCGTTTGCCCGATTGTATTTAGGATTTCTATTTTATCAATTTCAGAATTATTAAGTATTGTTAAGTGTTTTTCTACAGGATTTGGATAAGCAGAAAACCCTCCTTGTGTTATGGTATTTATACCCACTGGAGGCCTCGCCAATACTAGCATTTTATGTTTAATAGGGTTACAAGTTGAAGTGCCTGCGGCATTTTTAGCAATCATCCACCAGTAGTATGTTTTATTTACATCGGTAGCATCAAACGTTATCTGCAATACATTTACAGGAGGTGTTTCTACGGAATAAAATGCCGTTAATGTATCTAAGCCAACATTAAAAAAATAAGAGTCAATATCACCTCCGCTACTTGGTGAATCATAGCCAAAATCATATTGTGCAACGCTTACATACAAGGTATCGCCATCGGCAGGATACATATTCGTAACACAACCTGGTACTTCTAATGTTTTACATCTAATACTTTTTGTTCTTAAAATTGTATCCACATTACAATTATCATCCGAATTGGCGTAGAACCTAATAATTCCGGTAGTATCAGCTCTCCATTCTAAAGGACT
>JAGVEE010000416.1 GCA_020058405.1 Sphingobacteriales bacterium | reverse complement strand
TGTGTATTGTGTATTGTGTATGTTGTATTGTGTACGTTGTACGTTGTATTAAGTATTAAGAAGCAATGCCCTGCTCTCAGCTCATCGCTCCCTGCTTTATGCTCCTCGCTCTAATCATCATCAAACCAATAAATGTAATTAATCCGTTTAACATTAGCAATTCGAATCCAAATTTATATCCTCCCAACCATTCGGCAGAATTCATATCTAAAATCCACACTACTATTGGTGATATTATACAAATTATTGGTACCCAACGATCTTTGACATTTATGTTGGTAAATAACCCTAATCCGAATAATCCAAGTAAGGGTCCGTAGGTATAACCTGCTGCTGTAAACACAGAATTTATTACTGCATCGTTATTTATTTTTTGAAAAATGATGATCACCATCAATAATAAAAAAGCAAAAGTAATATGTACTAAATGCCTTGTGTTACGTGATTTTGTACTTTCCACGTCGGGGTCCTGACCAAGAAAATCTATACAGAACGAGGTGGTAAGGGTGGTTAACACAGAATCGGCGCTAGAAAACGTTGCGGCTGTAATTCCCAACACAAACACAATGGCTGCAAAAATTCCTAAATGATTTAATGCTAATAGCGGAAACAATTGATCTGTTTTTGTTGGAAGTTCTATACCCATTTTTGCTGCGTATGCATATAACAATGCACCTAATGAAACGAAAAATAAGTTCACGAATATGAGTACAAAGCTGAACCAATAAATATTTTTTTGTGCTTCACCTAAACTTTTACAGCTCAAATTTTTCTGCATCATATTTTGGTCGAGGCCGGTCATAACAATTGCAATAAATGCTCCACTAAAAAATTGTTTAAAGAAATTAGATTTTGGTTGCCAGTCCCAAAAGAATACTTGCGAGTACGGACTTTCTTTAACAGTACGCACAATGCCTGTGAAATCTAAATCGAGGGCATTGGCAATGGCTACAATCGACAATATTACACCGAGCAATAGAAAGCCCGATTGTAAGGTGTCTGTCCATACAAGCGTTTTAATGCCGCCTCTGTAAGTATATAATAAAATAAGGGCAATTACTACGCTTACCGTTAACCAAAATGGAATTCCCCAGGCATCAAAAATAAATAGTTGCAATACGGTTGCCGAAATATACAAACGAAAGGCCGCACCTATTAATCTAGAAAGTATAAAAAAGAATGAACCTGTTTTTTGAGAATTATGTCCAAAACGTGATCCTAAATAAGAATATATAGAGGTAAGTTGTAGTTTATAGTAGAGAGGCAATAATACCTGTGCTATAACTAAGTAACCAAGTAAATAACCTAACACCAATTGCATATAACCAAATTGCTGGTTATAAACCGCACCCGGTACCGATACAAAGGTAACTCCAGAGAGTGAATCGCCAATTAACCCAAAAGCAACCAAGTACCATGCAGATTGCCTATTTCCAATAAAATAACTCTGTTGGTTAGCATTTTTAGAAGTGTACCAGGAAATAAAGAGTAGTATTGAGAAGTAAATGGCTATGCACGAGATAATTAATAAGGGTGTCATTAATTTTATATAAAGATGTTTAACAAATGTAATATTTTTGGGAATGAATTTACCATCAAAACGATTGGAACAAGCAGTGCAAGCATTTTCGCAATTGCCAGGAATTGGGCAAAAAACTGCATTGCGATTGGTTTTACATCTATTAAAAAAAGATAACCTACAAGTAAATCAGTTTGCTGCGGCCTTCCATAAATTGAAAGAAGAAATTAACTATTGTAATATTTGCTTTAATATTTCGGATACAGAAGTTTGTAACATTTGCTCAAATACTCGTCGAAACAAAGAAGAGTTATGTATAGTAGAAGACATTAGAGATATTATTGCCATAGAAAACACACAACAATACAATGGTTTATACCATGTGCTCGGTGGTTTAATTTCGCCAATGGAAGGGAAAGGGCCGAGTGATTTACAAATAGATACCTTGGTGGATCGATTGAAAAATACAGAAGTTAAAGAAATTATTATGGCCCTAAGTGCCACCATGGAAGGTGATACTACCATTTTTTACATCCACAAAAAATTAAAAGAATTCCCGGTTAAAATATCAACTATTTCTAGAGGTGTAGCCTTTGGAGGTGAGTTAGAATACGTAGATGAAGTTACCTTAGGAAGATCTATTTTGTCAAGAGTTGCTTATCAACAAGGTTAAATTCAATGCTTATTCAACATTTTTGTTAATTTTAAGCCAATTCCCTCAATAAAAGAATGAAATTATCCATCATCATTGTAAATTATAATGTTAAGTATTTTTTAGAGCAATGTTTGTACTCTGTACGCAAGGCTGCTAAAGGAATTGCAATAGAGGTAATTGTGGTTGACAATAATTCGGTTGATGGTTCGGTAGAAATGCTGAAAGATAAATTTAAAGACATCCATTTAATAGAAAACCGAAAGAATACAGGCTTCTCTGTAGCCAATAACCAAGGGATAGAAATTGCAAAGGGAGAATATATTTTGCTGTTGAATCCAGATACGGTGGTGCAAGAAGATACCTTCGAAAAGATTTTGACATTTATGGATGAGCACCCGGATGCAGGTGGCTTAGGAGTAAAAATGATTGATGGGAAAGGGAATTTCTTACCAGAATCTAAACGTGGTTTACCTACACCAATGGTGGCTTTCTTTAAAATATTTGGCTTAGCGCGTTTGTTCCCGAAATCTAAATTATTTGGTAAATACCATTTGGGTTATTTAAGCAATGATGAAGTTCATGAAGTAGATGTACTTGCCGGTGCATTTATGTTGATGCGAAAAACGGTACTTGAAAAAGTGGGCCTACTCGACGAAACTTTTTTTATGTACGGAGAAGACATTGATCTTTCTTATAGAATTCAATTAGGCGGCTATAAAAATTACTATTACCCAAATACAAGTATAATTCATTACAAAGGGGAGAGTACGAAAAAGAGTTCGGTAAACTACGTGTTTGTGTTTTACAATGCGATGATCATTTTCGCTAAAAAACATTTCTCAAAAAATAATGCACAACTCTTTTCTTTTTTAATAAACATTGCTGTTTACGTACGTGCAGGTTTTGCAATTTTTAGCAGAATGATAAGTCGTTTGGTATTACCATTCTTAGATGCCAGCACTTGGTTTGTGGGTTTATACATCATTAAAATATATTGGGAAAATAACCATAAATATGTTCGTAAAGAATATGCTCCGGAATTAATACAAATTGCTGTGCCTGCTTACATTTTAGCATGGCTATTTTCTGTTTGGTTGATGGGTGGTTATGATAAACCTTATAAACTATCGAGGTTAGTACGTGGTTTATTTATAGGCTCCTTAATAATTGCTTGTACATACGCTTTCTTAAACGAAGATTGGCGTTTCTCTAGGGCTATTATTATTTTGGGCTCTTTCTGGACCGTAATTTCATCTGTTGGCTTGCGTTTGTTATTAAATTTCTTTGGCTTAAAAAATTATAAATTGGATGGAATTTCATCTGAAAAAAACATTGTAATTGTAGCTAATCAAGAGGAGGGAAGGCGCGTACTCGAAACCATAAAACAAGCCATAGGAACTGTAAATTTTATAGGATTTGTACACCCAGATAAAGTATATCAAGAGCAAAACGAAGAGTACTTAGGTAATATCATTCAGCTTGGAGAAATTGCTGAAGTATACAGAATTGATGAAATAATATTTTCTACTAAAAACCTAGCCCTGCATGAAATTATCCATTCAATGGCCATGGTAAAAAACACCAATGTTGATTATAAAATTGCTCCCGAAGAAAGTTTGTTTATTATAGGAAGTAATTCAGTAGACAACCCTGGTGATTTATATACGATTGATATTAATTTTAATATCAACAAACCCCAACACATAAGAAATAAACAAATACTCGACTTTCTTATGTCGTTTTTCCTATTAATAACCTTTCCTATACACCTTATATTTCTGAAAAAACCCTTACAACTGCTCTTGAATTGTTGGGATGTTTTGCGACTAGAAAAATCCTGGGTTGGCTATATCAATACCACTATTGACAATAGGCATTTACCAAAAATTAAAAAAGGGATTTTGAACCCCGGTGATGGCTTAAAAAAGAATTTAACACTTGATGAGCACACCTCAAAGCGATTAAATTTGCTTTATGCAAAACATTATCAACTCTACAAAGATTTAGTATTAATGTGGAGAGCATACCGCAAGTTAAGTAAGAAATATGGAACGATTGAAAGCTAAAACAGTAATCATTACAGGGGCATCATCGGGCATTGGAAAAGCGTTGGCGTATAGGTTTGCAAAAGATGGAGCAAATTTGGTATTAGCTGCCAGGCAATACCCTCTAATGTGTGAAATAGCACAAGACATAGAACAAAAATTTTCCGTAAAAGCTGTTGCTATAGCTACAGATGTAAGTAGTGAAGAGCATTGTAAAATAATGGTTTCTGAGGCTAAACGAATATTTGGCAGGATAGATGTTTTAGTAAATAATGCAGGAATTTCTATGCGGGCTTTGTTTGAAGAGGTAGATTTAAAAGTGATGAAAGAGCTGATGGATGTAAATTTTTGGGGCACCGTTTATTGCACAAAATATGCATTGCCAGAAATATTAAAAACGAATGGAAGTATTATTGGGATATCGTCTGTAGCAGGTTATAAAGGGTTGCCCGGTAGATCTGGTTATGCAGCTTCTAAATTTGCAATGAATGGTTTTTTAGAAAGTTTAAGAATTGAGAATCTAAAAAACAATATTCATGTAATGATTGCCTGCCCAGGTTTCACAGCTTCTAATATTAGAAATTCTGCACGCTCTAAAGATGGCAGCTTGCAAGGAGAGTCGCCTATAAACGAAGGCAAACTAATGTCGGCAGAGGATGCGGCAACTCAAATTTTAGAAGGATATTATAAAAAGAAAAACCAATTAATTCTTACTTTACAGGGCAAAGCTACTGTGTGGACTAGTAAAGTATTTTCTAAATTTATGGATAAAATTATTTACAATTATTTTTCTAAAGAGCCTGATTCTCCTTTGAAATAATATGCATTGGCAAGTCCGCATCTTGGTATAAATTTATTTTATCAAGAGCTAAAGTAGATTTACCATTATCATTTTGGTTAATAATGCTGATGAATTTTTTACCCCAAACTATTTCGTTGAACATATATGATTTACGGGCATGAACTATTTGCGAATACGTATCGTCAAATCCTTTAAACAATGTTAAAATTTCAGCATCGCCTTCTTCTAAATCTTTTTGTGTGAAATTATACAAAGGGCTTTCTTCGTTAATTGGATGTACCAATGTCCAGCTTAATGGGAAAAAGCTCACTTTTTTGGTTTCCAATTTTAGTCCGTAAAATCTTCTTACAATTTTATCATTCTCATTCACATTCATACCTACTACCACTTCCATTTCTACCTCTATCAATTGGTTTTTTCTTTTGTTGGCTATTCTAAACATTAAGGCTCTGCCATCTTTATAAGGTGCAATAATTGCATCATCACTGTATAAAATTTTTGCTTTCGGAGCAGAAAAACGCCCGTATAATAAACCCGTAATTACTGCAAAAACTATTACGCCCATTAAGGACTCGAAGGCTGCAAGTAGGCTTGTAATAAAGCCTTCTGGGCTTATATGCCCATAGCCAACTGTGGATATGGTTTGTGCAGAAAAGAAAAAGGCATCGAAAAATTTATCTCGGGTACTTACGCCATTAACCCCTGATAAATGTTCTACTCCAATAATATAATAAGTACTTGCAAATAGAATATTAATGAAAATATAAAATAACAAAATTAGGGGTATAAACTTTCCCCATGACATGGTAATTAAATTCGTGTATAAATCGTCGAGTCGTATAATTGGTAAGCCGGTGCGTTCTAAGTTAAAAGTACCGTCTTTATTTACCGATCGTTGTCTTACAGATTGAGTTCCAAATCCTGTATCTTTTATTTCGTCGGCTTTTTTATTGATTATTCGCTTGGTAAATGGTGTCCTCATCTTAATTTTTTTTAATGTTAAGCTTTTATTATCTTGTAAGAATGTTAGCACTTACTAAAAATACAGAAATACTTTTAGTTTTATCAATAGCTATTGCTTTAAATTATTTACCAAAAATTGGTAGAATATTTAAAGGCTTTAATACCCTAATTCATGAAACTGGGCACGCTTTTATGACTTTATTATTTTCGGGGGAAGTGGTGTCTGTGGAGTTGTTTTATACAGGAGAGGGAGTTGCTGTTACGAAATCTAAATCGTGGTTTACCAAATTTTTTGTTTCTATAGCAGGATATCCATTTTCATCTATCGTATCTTTTGTGTTAGCTTATTTAGTTTTTAAAGACAAATATGATATTGTTCTTTATGCAGTAATTTCTGTTGCTATTTTAAATATCTTATTCTGGGTGCGTAATCCTTATGGCTTAGTTTGGCTAATTGTATTAATGGCCACACTCTTTTCTTTTTTCTATTTCAATTTAACCCAAGCCAAATATTATGCTGCCTTAAGCATTACTGCTTTTATATTTATAGATGCTTGGGTTTCTGCTTGGCATATCTTATACCTATCTATAAAAGAACCTAAGAAAGCCGGAGATGCTAAAAATTTACAAAATTTTGCATTGTTCCCTGCCTTTTTTTGGGGATTGTTTTTTTGGTTGCAAGCAAGTTATTTTATGCTTCTATCCCTTCATCTTTATTTTCCACTTCCGCTCCCGTTCTTAGAATTAGGTATCCTACAAGTCCTGAGGTAATAGAGGCAAATAAAATAGCAAACTTACTAATGCTTTGCATTTCAGTTTCTGGGAAAGAAAGTAATGCAATAAATATCGACATGGTAAAACCAATGCCTCCTAAAAAGCCAGCACCTATTAATTGTTTCCAATTCGTACCAGTAGGTAAAGAGGATAGTTTTAGTTTGATGCTTAGGTAAGCAAATGTTACAATACCTGTAACTTTACCAAATACTAAACCTCCTACAATTCCCAATCCTATTGGGTTTTGTAATGCTTGCCATGATTCTGCATTAAAAATAATATCGGTATTTGATAGTGCAAACAGCGGCATAATGAGGTACGATACTGGTTTATTTAATATATGTTCTAACTGCTCTAATGGCGACATTTTTTGCCCCTTGTTTGTTGGAATCATAAATGCAAATAATACTCCTGCTATGGTAGCATGTATGCCCGATTTGTAAATAAAATACCACAGTAAAATACCAAAAGGCACATACATCATAATTGATTTTACTCTAGAAATATTGAGTAAATACAAAATGATTAATAGGATTAAACTGTAAAATAAATAATTGAACGCTAAACTTTGAGTGTAAAAAACTGCTATAACTAAAATTGCACCCAGATCATCTACGATAGCAAGTGCAGTTAAAAATATTTTTAGTGATAGAGGAATTCGTTTACCCAAAATAGAAAGCACGGCAACTGCAAAGGCAATGTCGGTTGCCATGGGTATGCCCCAACCATTGGCGCCTAAGCCACCATAATTAAACAATGCATAAATTACTGCAGGCACAATCATTCCGCCAATTGCCGAAAGTATTGGTAAACTTGATTTCTTAAAATCAGATAATTCTCCTTCTAGTAATTCTCGTTTTATTTCTAAGCCAACTAACAAAAAGAATATAGCCATAAGGCCATCATTTATCCAAAAGTGTACATCGCGTGTAAAAGTTAAATGACCAATTTGTATACCTAAAACCGTGGTAAACAAATGATGAAAAGAGTCTTTCAAGGGTGAATTTACAAGC
>JAGVEE010000251.1 GCA_020058405.1 Sphingobacteriales bacterium | reverse complement strand
TTAATTGAAATTGTGTCGGAGCCAGACATTCGTTCTGCTGAAGAGGCTGGAGCATATTTAACCGAAGTAAGAAAATTAGTTAGGTATTTAGAGATTTGCGACGGTAACATGGAAGAAGGAAGTATGCGTTGTGATGCCAATATTTCTGTGCGTAAAAAAGGAGAGAAAGAGTTTGGAAACCGTTGCGAAGTGAAAAACCTGAACTCTATTCGTAATGTTCAAAGAGCGATAGAGTTTGAGGTAAAACGTCAGATTGATGTAATAGAAGCAGGCGGACATATTGATCAGAACACCTTAAACTATGATGCAGTTTCTGGAACTACTTCGGTATTGAGATCTAAAGAAATGGCAAACGATTATCGCTATTTTCCTGAGCCAGATTTACCTCCTGTGGTATTAACTACTAATTACATAACTGATGTACAAGCAAGCATGCCGGCTTTGCCAGATGAGTTGTTTCATAAATTTACATCAGAATTTAATTTATCTGAGTACGATGCTCAGATCATTTTAGAGCAAAAAGAAATGGCTTTGTATTATTTAGAATTAACGAATAACACGAAGAACTATAAAGCAGCAGCCAATTGGTTGATGGGTGCAATTAAATCTTATTTAAATGAGCAAGCCATAGAAATTGCTCAGTTTCCATTAGTACCCGCACAAATTGCAGAACTGATTACCTTAATTGATGAAGGAAAAATTAATATCACGCTTGCCAATCAACAATTATTTCCAGCGATGTTAATTCATAATTCTAAGAAAGCATTAGAATTAGCTACTGAAATGAATTTAATTATTAGCAATTCTAATGAAGAAGTAATAGCCTTTATACATCAAGTAATACAAGCATACCCAGAGAAAGTTGCCGAATATAAATCGGGCAAAAAAGGCTTACTAGGTTTGTTTATGGGCGAGGTTATGAAATTAGCTAAAGGTAAATTAGACCCGAAAGAGGCAAACAAATTGTTAATGGAAATACTAGATACTAGTCACTAGTCTTTAGTCGTTAGAAAATAGAAAATAGAAAAAAGAAAAAAGAAAATAGAAAGGTGTAGAGTTTGAAAATTACTGATGCTTTGCCAATACTTAATTCTTAATTCTTAATACTCAATACTCAATACTCAATACTCAATACAAGAATCAAAAAACCATGAATAAAATAATAATATACATAAGTGCTTTGTTCGCAATTACGATTGCGGCGTGTAGCTCTAATACGGGCTTTGAAATTGAAGGAATCATCGCTGGTGCTGAAAACAAAACTGTTTTTTTAGAGAAAATTACTGGTCAGGCGATCATGATTGATTCGTTTAAGATTGGAAGCAATGGAAAATTTAAGTTTGTTGGAACAGCAGAAAAACCTGGTGTTTACAGATTGAATTTTGGGAATGTTCGTGCATTGGATTTAGTGTTGGATAACACTTCAAAAATAGAAGTAAACATTGATGCTAAGATGCGAATGGATGAATACGATGTGAAAGGTTCTGAAGCATCTTTAAAAGTAAAAGAGATCAATAAAATTTTATACGATACATATAAGGTGGTAGAAGGATTGCAGAATGAATATGCTGCGATTGCAGAAGGATTTGAATCGAATGAAGCTAAAATAGCCTTACTTGAAAAGAAGTATCAAGATGCAATGGATAATCAGGTAAAGTTGATCAAGGAATTTACAAATAAGAACAACGATGCGATCATCGATTTTTATGCAGTTTCGTATTTAAATATTGATGAAAACTATGAGTTCATTAAGTCGATTGTAGAAAAGCACAAAGCAAGCATAGAATCGTCAGACTATACTAAAGAATATGCCTATAAATTTGCTGGTTTTGCAAACTTAGCAGTTGGAAATGTAGCTCCAGATATTGCTTTAAACGACCCTAATGGTAAAGAAATAAAACTAAGCTCGTTAAGAGGTAAGGTTGTGCTGTTGGACTTTTGGGCATCGTGGTGTGGGCCTTGTAGGCAAGAAAACCCAAATAATGTGAAGTTGTACAAAGAATACAATGCCAAAGGCTTTGAAATTTATGGCGTGTCATTAGATAAGAACATGGACGATTGGACAAAGGCGATTATGCAAGACCAATTAACCTGGACACACGTTTCTGATTTGAAATTTTGGCAATCGGCTGCTGCAGCTACCTATAAAGTAGAATCTATTCCTGCTACCTTCTTGTTAGATAAGGACGGTAAGATATTGGCAAAGAACTTGAGAGGCGAGCAATTAGCTCAATTCTTAAAGAAATTGTTTAATTAGTGCATTGTTAATTTTAAGATATCATGAACTATTTAACAATTATTTAACATATCTTTAACTCATTGGTCTTATTGTTGAGCTAATTTCGATACAAATAATTCACATGAGTACTAACAAACAAAAAATCCTAATTGTAGACGATGAACCAGACATTTTAGAGCTGATTGAATACAATTTGAAAAAAGAAGGATATCAAGTTTACACCGCTTCAAATGGTTTAGAAGCAATACAACAAGCGAAGAAGCATCATCCAGATTTAATAATTTTGGACATAATGATGCCTAAGTTAGATGGTATTGAAGCTTGCCGACAATTGCGTGCAGTGCCAGAGTTCAAAACAACTTTTATGGTGTTTTTAACGGCAAGAAGCGAAGAGTACTCAGAAATCTCTGGTTTTAATGTAGGAGCCGACGATTACATTGCAAAACCAATTAAACCAAGAGCTTTAATTTCTCGAATAAACGCCATTTTACGTAGAAATACCATGGCCGATACAGAAGTAGAGAACAAACTGGAAATTGGCGATTTAGTAATTGATAGAGAGGCATATTTAGTATTTCAAAGAGGTCAAAAAGTAGTTCTTGCTAAAAAAGAATTTGAACTCTTATATTTGTTAGCATCTAAACCTGGTAAAGTTTTTACAAGAGAAGTAATCTTAAATAATATTTGGGAAGATTCTGTTGTGGTAACTAACCGTACAATTGACGTGCATATTCGTAAGCTTAGAGAGAAATTAGGCGATGATTATGTAGCAACTGTAAAAGGTGTAGGCTACAAATTTGAGATATAAAATGAATAAAAACCCTACACCTAATAGTATTGCATTATACACTTCATTACTGTTAACTTCTTTAGTAGGGATTGCAGCTTATTTTATTTTCTTCAAAATATGGCTAACATTTTTGTTGTTAGTTATAGTATTTAGTGCTTCGTATTTTCTATTTCGATATTCGATAGAAGTATTTATTTACCGAAAAATAAAGTTAGTATACAAAAACATTCACAGCTTAAAAGTTCGTAAGCTAGATCCTCGTATTGGCGACATTAATATGCTCGATCCCATTAATGAAATGGAGAAAGAGGTAAGAGATTGGGCAGAAGATAAAAGCTCAGAAATTGAGCAATTACGTACGATGGAGAAGTATCGTAAAGAATTTTTAGGCAATGTTTCTCATGAGTTAAAAACTCCAATATTTAACATTCAAGGGTATATAAATACCTTAATTGATGGTGCTTGGGAAGATCAAGAGGTATTAATTCATTTCCTTAAAAAAGCAGCAAAAAGTACAGATAGAATTGCATCATTGGTAGAAGATTTGGAAGCAATTTCTCAATTAGAATCTGGCTTTTTAACCATGGAAGTTGAGATATTTGATGTGAATGATTTAATACGTGATATTTTTGACAGCTTAGATTTTAGAGCTGCTGAAAAAAATATCACCCTCGATTTTAAAGAAGGTTGCGACATACCTTTTATTGTGGAAGCGGATAAAGACAGAATTCGCCAAGTAGTAATAAATCTTATTGTAAACTCTATAAAATACGGTAAAGAAGATGGGCATACATTAATTGGTTTGTATGATATGGATGAGAATATTTTGGTTGAAGTAACAGACAATGGAATAGGGATTGAAGAGGATCATTTACCACGCTTGTTTGAACGCTTTTACAGAGTAGATAAGAGCCGCTCAAGAGACGAAGGGGGCACTGGCCTAGGTTTATCAATTGTGAAGCATATAATAGAGGCTCACGACCAAACCATCAATGTACGTAGTACCAAAGGAGTAGGTACTACTTTTGCATTTACTCTAAAAAAGGCTTAGTATTAAATATACTTTTCGCCTTTTTTCATTTTAATATCCGCTACTATTTGTTTTATTTCTTGTTCCTGATTTTTAGGACAAATTAATAATACATCACCAGAATCTACCACAATAAAATCATCGAGGCCTTTTACTACCACTAACTTTTCTGGCGAAGTGTTTACTATACAATTGGTGGAGTCGTACATAATTACATTCTTAGGGAATACAACTGCATTACCAACATAATCTTTATCTAGTACGGTGTATAAGGAGCCCCAAGTTCCAAGATCAGACCATCCGAAATCTACTGCAAAAACGTGTACGTTATTTGCTTTTTCCATAATGCCATAATCAATAGAAATGCTGCTGCATTGAGAGTATGAGCGCTCTATAAAATTTGTTTCTTGTGAAGTATTGTAATACATTTTTCCTTCTACAAAAACATCGTTAATGTCTGGTAAGAATTTTTCGAAAGCAGCTAAAATGCTTTTTGTGCTCCATACAAAAATACCAGCATTCCACAGAAAATCACCGCTTTGTATAAAAGTTTTTGCTAATTCGATGTTGGGTTTTTCTGTAAAGGTTTTTACTTTATAATGTCCTTCTTCATTCTTATTGTCCACATATTGTATGTACCCATAACCCGTATCTGGTCTTGTAGGTTTAATTCCTAAAGTGATAAGATAATCGTTTTTTGAAGCGATGTAAAGAGCTAAATTTATTTGATTACAAAATTCAGATTCATTTAATATTAAATGATCAGATGGGGCTACCACTACTGTTGCATTTGGGTTGCTTTTGTGAATTTTATGACAAGAGTATGCGATACACGGTGCCGTATTTTTTGCAATGGGTTCGCCTAAAATTTGATCATCAGATAAACTCGGAATTTGTTCGTTTACTAATGATCGGTAAGATTCATTAGTTACGATGTATATATTTTCTGCTGGACAAATTTTTAAAAAACGTTTATAGGTTTGTTGAATTAAAGTTTCGCCGGTTCCTAAAATATCTAAAAATTGTTTAGGTCTGTTGGTTTTACTAATTGGCCAGAATCTACTTCCTATACCACCTGCCATAATAATGGCGTATTTGTTATTATCTTGCATTATAAAATACCTTCTCTAATTAAATCATGTAAATGTATCACTCCTTCGTAAGAATTCGCATCCATTACAATTAATTGTGTAATATTATTTTTCTTCATTAATTCTAAAGCAGTAACAGCAAGTTCATCTTTTTGTATAAATTTCGGGTTCTTGCTCATAATTTCATCTGCTCTTAATTCATTGTGAAAGCCTTTTTCCATAAGCCTTCTAAGGTCACCATCAGTTATAACGCCCACTAAAGTACCATTATCAATAACAGCTGTCATTCCTAAACGTTTGCTACTTATTTCAAGTATAATCTTAGGTAACTTTTCAGCTACTAGTACAGAGGGCTTTTCATTTTGCATGCTAAGGTCGCCAACTTTGAGGTATAATTTTTTACCTAAGGCTCCACCTGGGTGGTATTTTGCAAAGTCGCTGGCGCCAAATTCTCTAGTTTCTAAAAGGCACACCGCCAATGCATCGCCCATGGCTAATTGTGCGGTAGTACTGGTAGTAGGTGCTAAATTATTGGGGCAAGCTTCAATTTCAACAGTTGTATCCAACACATAATCTGCTTGCTTGGCTAAGTACGAGTCCACATTACCCACTATCGCTATTAATACATTACCAGATTGCTTTAATAAGGGTGCCAATACTTTTATCTCTGGGGTGTTTCCACTTTTAGAGATGCATATAATAACATCCTCTTGTTGTATCATTCCTAAATCGCCATGTAT
>JAGVEE010000018.1 GCA_020058405.1 Sphingobacteriales bacterium | reverse complement strand
CTAATGAATAATCGTAATTACTGTATATTAACGTAAGATTGGCAAATAACTTTTCAGAAAACAAATGGTTCCAACGTACCGTTCCTGTTGCATTTCCCCAGCTCATCTTAAAAAAATCGTCGAATTTAAATACGTCTCTTCCAAAATATCCCGACACAAAAATTCTATTATTTTTATTGATGGTTTGATTGTATTTAGCACTTAAATCATAGAAATAGGCGGTGTTATTATTGATGGCTTCATCTGGCGAAAGTTTTAAAAATAAATCGCCATAGGTTCTACGCCCGGCTATTATAAACGAACTTTTATCTTTTTGTACCGGACCTTCTAGCGTTAACCTCGAAGAAATTAAACCAATACCTCCGTTACCGTGGAATCCATTGGCATTTCCGTCTTTCATACGTACATCAAGTAAAGAAGATAAGCGACCGCCAAATTGTGCAGGTATACCTCCCTTTAAAAGCGTGATGTCTTTTACCGCATCAGGGTTAAATACCGAGAAAAAGCCTAATAAATGCGAAGAGTTGTAAACCGGTGCTTCGTCTAACAAAATTAAATTCTGATCTACACCACCGCCTCTTACGTTAAATCCTGTAGCTCCTTCGCCAACAGTACTTACACCTGGCAAAGCTTGTATACTTCTTATTACGTCTACTTCTCCTAATAAAGCTGGCATCGATTTTATCTCTTTGATGTCCATTTTATTCATACTCATGGTAATCTCTTCCACATTCTCGTTTTTCTTTGTCGAAGAAACAGTTACTTCATTTATTGCTCTTCCTTTTATTTGAAGTAATAAATCGATGCGTTCATTCTTTGTTAAGGTAAGGTTACGAGTAGTAGTTTCATACCCCAAGTAATTATATACTATAGTGTATTCTCCAGGTGCAAGTGTTAAGGAATAAAAGCCATATGGGTTGGTGGCTACAGCTATTGCTTGGCCTTTTACACTTACCGTAGAGCCAAATAATACTTCGCCACTTTCTTTGTCTTTTACATATCCACTAATGGTAAATTTAGATTGTGCCGAAGCGAAATTACTGCCCATTACTAAGAGCAGTAGAATAATTGTTAGGTGTTTGATATTTTTCATTTTGATTAGGATGTTGTACTAAAAATTCGTCGCAAACGTATAAATTATTGCTAGAGATTTGTTTTTTGTAACGGCTTGTTTGCGTAACAAATTAAATACCTATCTTGATGACAGTTTTTAGTCCTGCATACCCTATTGTTCGTCGGAAAAATTCTGCCGTTCGTCGGAAATAGTAGGGTAGAGGCTATTACTGAATTATTTTTGTTACAAATACGAAAATTATGTTTTTTGATTCTTTTTTTGAGAAGTACATACACAACAAATGGCTGCGATTAAATTTCCAGGCTATTATTGTTGGTTTATTAATAGGAGCTATACTTAATGTATTAAACAATATAATAAGTAACAATTGGAGAACAGACAGAGTAATTATTACCTTTTTGGTGAGTTACATGATTACCATGAGTATTACCAATACCATTGCACTCTCTCAAGCCATTACCCTCAAAAAGTTTAAGAAAAAATGGAACGAGCCGGCTATCTATTACCTGGCTTTATTAGTAGGAATGTTAATTGGTACGGAATTAACTTTTTTCTTTATCTCATTACTCTATGGTAAGCCTTTTCAACTGTTTACCCATATAAACGATTTAAAGTTTAATTTATTTATGGCCATAATTGTTGGAACCATTGTATATGTAAACAGTGTGCAAAAAGATAAATACGAGTTAGAGTTAAAAGAATCGGAATTTAAATTGGCTAAATTAAATCAATTAAAAACGAATGCCGAACTACAAGCATTGCAATCTAAAATTAATCCGCATTTTTTATACAATGCCTTAAACTCTATTACCAGTTTAATACATGATATGCCAAATGAGGCGGAAGAAATGACCATTAAACTCTCTAAATTATTTAGGTACAGCTTAAATACACAAGAAGTAAATTTTGCCACCCTAGCCGAAGAAGTAGAAATTGTAAAATTGTATTTAGATATTGAGAAAATTAGGTTTCAACATAAACTACTAATAAACATTGATGTTCCCGCAGATTTACAGGCAATTAAAATTCCACGTTTTTTAATACAACCACTCATAGAAAATGCAATTAAGCACGGTATAAATAAATTGAAAGAAGGTGGCGAAATAAGTTTAACTTGTAAATTGATAGAAGAAAAACTACATATATCTATACATGATAACGGACCTAAGTTTGATACCGAATACCAAGCAGGCTATGGTTTACAAAGCACCTTCGATAAATTAAATTTACTTTATGCAGATCTGTTTGAAGTAAATATAAACAATGGAACATACAAAGAAGTATTAATTATTTTACCCTTAAATAATGAAGTTTAAAACCATATTAGTAGACGATGAATTGTTGGCTCGCCAACGTTTAACAAGGCTCTTACAAAACTATACAGACATAATAGAAATTATTGCAGAGGCAAGTAATGGAGAAGAAGCAGTGCAATTAATAGAAGAGCATAATCCTGATTTGGTTTTTTTAGACATTGAAATGCCCGTATACAATGGCTTAGAGGTATTGCAGAAAATTACCACAGACCCACTGGTGGTATTTACCACAGCCTATGAGAATTATGCCATTAAAGCCTTCGAAAATAATTCTGTTGATTACTTGTTAAAGCCAATAGAAAAAGAACGTTTGCTGGTATGTATGGAAAAACTTAGAAAACAAACCGTACATAAAATAAACAAAGAAAAATTATTAAGTGATATAGAAATTGTAAACCAAGAAGTAAATACCAAACCTCAATCTATACCTGTTAAAATTGGCGATAGAACAATTTTAGTAAAGTATGAGGATGTATTGTATTTTGAGGCAAATGATAAATATGTGGAGTTAAACACCATCCAAAATCATAAACATATTTTAGAATATTCCTTAACTCAATTAAGTTTAAAATTACCTGCTAATTTTTTACGCGTACACCGTGCGTTTTTAGTAAATATGAACAGTGTGAGAGAATTCAGAAAAGGATTTAACGGAGCGGCCATTTTAGTGATGAACAATAAAGAAGAAACTAAAATACATACAGGCAGAACCTATGTAGAAGCCGTTAAAAAGTGGATAGAATGGTAATTCATTCGTCTGCTAAATACAAACATTAGTCAGAGTTTTATATTCACTCATCAGATTAACCCTCGCTAAACACCCATCTATAGATACTTTTGGATATGATTTAATTCATATGAAAAAATATCTAACAATTATCATCTTATTTCTAACTGTGCAGGCAAATGCACAGAGCAGCCTAAAAGGGAAAGTAAATTCTGGAAAAGAATTATTAGTGGGCGCAAATGTATTTATTAAAAATACATATGATGGTGGTAGCACCAATAGCAATGGCGAATTTAAGTTTAGCACTACAGAAAAAGGAGTAGTGGTATTGGTAGTAACTTGCATAGGTTACGAGTTGTATGAAAAACAAATAGATTTAAATGCTAAAGAAATTACCCTTAACATTTCTTTAATAGAAAAGCCAAACGAATTAAACACCGTAACCATTACAGCAGGTACCTTTGAGAGTGGTGCCGATATTAAAAAAGCAATGATTTTATCGTCGCTAGACATTGCTACTACTGCAGGTGCCGAGGCAGATATCTATTCGGCTATACAAACCTTGCCAGGGGCACAAGCAGCCAATCAAGAAGAAGGGTTATTTGTTCGAGGAGGAGCCGCATCAGAAACCAAAACATTGTTCGATGGATTGTGGGTGCAGAAACCATTTATGAACGACATGCCAAATGTTTCTCAACGAGGTAGATTTTCTGCCTTCGAATTTAAAGGCACTACGTTTAGCTCTGGAGCTTACTCTGCACAATATGGCCAAGCACTCTCATCAGTATTAATTTTAGACAGTAAAGATTTAGCAGATAATACTACTTCAGATATTGGTGTAATGACGGCAGGCTTAACAGCAGGGTATACCAAACGATTTAAAAATAGCTCGATGAATGTGAATGCCTCGTACTTTAATTTAAAACCATCAAACACGGTAGTGCCACAAAATTTAGATTGGTTAGAAGATCCAAATTCTATTTCATTGGGAGGTAATTACAGAGTTAAAACTTCTCAAACCGGAATTCTTAAAATTTTCAACTCAACAACTCAAAATAAAATGAAATTGAGAAGAGAAAATTTAGATCCAATAAATACAAAGATGTTAATTGATAATGATGATAGAACATCTTATACAAACATTACTTACCAAGAGTATTTAAACGATGATTGGAAACTAAACATTGGATATGCAATGAACTTGCAAGAAAATGTGTTCAAACTTGATACTAATGTATTGAATAGAAACGATTACTTGCACCAAGCTAGAATAGGAGTAAATGGATACATCAATAAAAAACTACAAGCAAAATTTGGAGTAGAAAGTTTAAATCAATGGAAGGAAGAAAAGTATAATAATTTCAGAAACAGATTTGAAGAAAAATTAAGCGCAGGATATGCTGAGTTCGATTATTATTTTACTTACAAAGTAGTTTTAAGAGCTGGGGCAAGAGCAGAGTACTCTCAAAAATTAAATCAGTTTGCAATAGTACCACGCATTTCTGTAGCTTATAAACAAAACAAACTACACCAGTACTCAGTTGCCTACGGTCAGTTCGTACAAAGCCCTGTAGATGGTTACATGATGTTAGCTAACAATATTAAGTTCGAGCAAGCAGAACATTATTTAGCTAACTACCAATTTCAAACTGAAAAATACATTTTAAGAGTAGAGGCATACAGAAAAAATTATACAGATTTAGTGAGAGAAAACTCTATCAACAATACCTATACTAACAATGGAAATGGGTATGCACAAGGCTTTGATATTTTTTGGAGAGATAGAAAAACAATTAAACGTGGCGATTATTGGATTAGCTATTCGTACCTAGATACTAAAAGAATTTTTAGAGATTACCCAACCTTAGCGCGCCCAACATTTGCAGCTACGCATACCTTTAACATCGTGTACAAAGAGTACATTCCAAAAATACAAACACAAATTGCGGCAACCTATACCTTTGCAAGTGGCAGAACCTACAGAAACCCAAATGCTACAGAGTTCTTAAGTAATTACACCAAAGCTTACCATAACCTAAGCATTAATGCATCTTATTTAACAAGTATAAAAAGTCATTTTACCGTACTATTTCTCTCGATAGGAAATGTATTTGGGATAGAGAATGAATTTGGATATGAATATTCAAATGATGGAAGCAGAAGAAGAGCAATAGAACCCAATGCACCTCGCTCTATTTTCATCGGCATATTTATATCTATTGGAGATGATAACGTATTGAATTAAAATATATATAAACTTAAAAAAAAATAAAATGAAAAAGCTAGTATTATTAATTTGTTTAGTGTTAAGTGTTGGTACAACAATGGCACAAAGTAATTTCGAAAAAGGAATGACAAAAGGAATAGAAATGTTAAAAGCATCTAAAACAGCCGAAGATTTTGTGGCTACGGCTAACCATTTTGAACGTATTGCAAGTGTAGAGAACAATAACTGGGTACCTGTTTATTGGAATGCTTACACGTATTTAATTGCGGGTATGAATGTTAAAAAAGAAAGTCAGCAAGACGAGATGTATGATAAGGCAATGTCTCTATTAGAAAGCATCGAAAATTCTAAGATAGAACGCAGTGAATATTTAACGTTGAAAGGTTATATTATGTTGATGAAAATTTCTGTTAGTCCTATGTCGCGTGCACCACAAGGTACACCTGCTGCCATGGGATTATTAACAGAGGCACAAAATGTAAACCCTAAAAACCCTCGTCCGTTTTATGTAATGGGGCAAAATACTTTTTATACACCATCATTTTTTGGTGGGGGAAAAGACAAAGCGAAACCATTGTTAGCAAATGCTGTGGAGTTGTATAAAGTAGAAAGCCCATCGGATAGTTTTATGCCAAAATGGGGTAGAGGCAGAGCAGAATCTTTATTAAAAGAATGTGAATAATTAAGCTTACAAACAAAAAAGGTCCCGACTTATTTCGGGACCTTTTTTGTTATATTATTATGAAACTAGATTGTATCTTCAGATTTTTTCTTACGTAAAGTTTTAACTCCATACGCTACACCAGCAGCTGCTAATAAGGCTATACCACCATCAATTGGAGCATCAGGGTCACCTCCTGGATCTGGTCCTGGATCTTGAGCCATTGCAGAAATGCTGCATACTAAAAATAAACTGGTTGCGATTAATGAGAGTTTAAATCCTTTTTTCATCTTTATTATTCTTTAATGAATTTGCTAGTAAATGATTTTCCTGTTTTGTTAGAAATACTTTGTACCAAATATAAGCCTTTTTCTAAATTACTTATATCAATATTATTCATTTCTTGCGATGCTTGTTCAAATTGTAGCACTAATTTACCACTAATATCAAATATCGACACTAAATTTTGTTCTTCAGTATCTGTATAAATAGTGATATTGGTATTATTGTTTGCCGGATTAGGGAATACTGCAATTTTATTTTCTGAATCGAATTGAGTATTTATTGTTGAAACTACTTTTTGTGCATTTGTATTTGCTTTAGGATCATAGTACACAGAAATAATTTCAGGATATATTTTTCTAACACCGTTAGAATCTACCATTACTACTCTATAATAATTATAACCTTTAGTTGGGTTTAAATCGTTAATAGAATATTCGTTGTAGCTGCTGTTGTTATTACTTGCAGCAATTTCTTTTGGTTTTAAAGTAGTATAGGTACGTTGGTTTACACTTCTCTCTACTGTGTAATGAGAAATATTACGTTCTGTATTCGTATTCCAAGTAAGGGAAATGCGTTTAGAAATTACATTTGCATTAAAGCTATTAATACGTGTAACCGTACTAGTATCTGGCCTTAAAATTAATTTGAAACGATCGTTACCAGCAGAAGCAACACTTGCATCTAAATTGAATACATAGGTTTGTGCTTCTTTTAAATTCACTAATTGATTTGCATAATTATCTAACAATAGAACGTCTAAATTATTAGGTAAGCGTAGTAATTCATCCACTTTAATAGAGTAAGTACCTAATGCTTTTATACCATCAACAAAACTAAAAAATGATAACGAAATAGTATCACTACCAGTTGGCACTGGATAGTAGTTAATGGCTAAGTTTGTTAATTGTGGTGTTCTCGAATAAAAGTTCAAGTTGTTATCATTGAAAAACTTCGCAGCATCAGATCTATCAATAGAAGCTTTATGTGCAGTATCGCCTAATACAATTACTAATTCGTCCATGTTTACATTATCGCGCACTGCACGTAATCTTATTTTAGGATGAAGTGTTGTTTTAAATGTTTTGAAAAAATCTGGAGCAGCTGAACTTGTTTTTGCAGCTTCTTTAAATACGATAGAAGGACTAGCAGCTGTAGTACGTACAAAAAATCCTTGAGAAGATTCTATGTATCTAGAACCACCGTTTACACCTGTTGAAGTACCCACATCAAAGGTTGCATATGCACCCGTACTTGGGTTAATAACATAAATTACATCGCCAATATTTGTTTTCGTAATGTCATTAGACATCCAGTCTATTTGAGACATGTACGGGTTACCAATTAAGTTAAAACCATCGGCTGTTGGAGTACCTGTATTCGTATAAGTTAAAACAGAATTTATGTTGATGTCGCCTTGATTTAATTCACCTGTAAAATCAACCGTTACATCGTCTGGTGTTCCCCAAGTTATAAAGGGGTCTATGGTATTTCTACTTCCACGTACAAATACAGAAACGCCTCTACCCACAGGAATGTTAGTGTTTAATACAGTTGGATTATTCCATCCATTTGATGAAGCACCAGTAACCGTTTCATTGTAGGTTCTTGCAGACGAACTGTTGTTCGGTGAATTATCGAAACCATTAGTTGCACCACCTGCGCCAGTAACGAAAATATCGTCTATAAATTGATAGTAATTGTAGTTGCCAGAAATATTTACCGGCGATGAGAAAAATCTCCACCTACGGCGACTGTCGCCACCCGGAACAAAACGTTGTGCAATAACTTTACCGCTAACAGTTCCAGAGGCTAAACTTGCAACACGTGCATTTGAACTAGCAGTGGATACTAAAATTAATTTATTATTGGTAGCAAATGTTGCACTATTAGTAATGGTTAAGATGCCAACCATTTCTACTGTATCAGCTAGGTTCGCACCATTTGAGCGCGATAAATTTATGTTATTTAACGTACGTGTGCTTGATGATGTTTGATCAATTTTTAGGGTAACATTTCCACCACCACCAGCAATAGCAAGATCTGAAGTGCTGCCACCTCTAATTACACCAGCACTGTTTACAACGTCGCCGTTGATGGCTAATATATTATTACCAATACTAATGGTACCTGCAGTTAACGTTAAGGTGTTGCTAATGGTAACATCTCCACTTAATGTTTTTATACCCGAGCCTGAGATTGTAAGTTTGTTATAGGTAGTAGCAGTAATATTTTGATCGCCAGCTTTATTGTAATTAATAGTTCCAGAAGCTTCAATAAGATTACCAGTACCAGAAATGGTTCCAGCTATGTTTAGTGTTCCAGTGCCTGTAAAATCTAATGCATTTTCATTTGATGCACCGTTCATTATAAAATCTCCAGTTAAATTAATGGTACCATTTCCAATATCAACTAATACATCTCTGTTTGATCCACCCGTATTGAAAAGAGTAATGGATCCACCAACGTCTAATGTACCGTTGGCAACATCAATTTTTTTAACATAATTATTAGACGTAGGTTCTTCGATATCTACAAATGTTTCAACAGTTAATTTATTTGAGCTAGAGATAAACAAAGTAGCACCTCTGTTTCCGCTAATAAGGGTAAGAGATTTACAACGTGCGTTCGTAATATTAACTGTGCAAGTTCTATTATTTCCGATAATGGCATCTACTGTTTCATCGGGCACGCCGTTTGACCATTTAGATGCATCGTTCCAATTTCCACTGCTTGTTAAGGTAGTGGTTTGTGAGAGTGTTACGGTGCTAATTAAAATACCAGTAAAAAATAGAGAGAGGAACTTTTTCATATGTATGTTTTTCTGATACAAATTTACGATATTAATAGGACAATAGATTGATTTAAACGTATATAATCAAAAACTATACCTAATAGAATTTTACAATTAATTTAAAAATAGAAATACCCCGAATTAACGAGGTATTTCTGAGAGAGCTCAATTAAATTAACAACAACGAGTACACCATTTCAATGAGTGTGCCAAAGTAAAAAAAGTGTGTTTCCTTGCTTTAAATACAATTTCTAAGAATTTATTAGTTCTCCATATTCCATTTTTGGGATATAAAAGTTCAAAATAGGATTGTCGTTTTTTGCTATTTATCTTAATTATAGCGTTCAAATGAAGAATTTGAAAATATACTGGGCTGTATTAAT
>JAGVEE010000340.1 GCA_020058405.1 Sphingobacteriales bacterium | reverse complement strand
GCACGACTTAAGTGGTGGCACCACTTAAGTCGTGCCACCAAAAACGTACCAATAAAAATAAAAAACAAAAGCCCTGATTTACAGGGCTTTTGTTTTTTATAATATAAATTAATTATACATTCTGGGTTACTTTTGGTGCTGCAGCCAAAATCTCTTCGCTAGCCCCATCAGCATATTGTTCGAAATTCTTCACGAATTTATTCGCTAAATCATTTGCCTTAGTATCGTATGAGTTTTTATCCGACCAAGTATTTCTTGGGTTCAGTATTTCTGTTGGCACTTCAGGGCAAGTTGTAGGCATTTGCAAACCAAAAACTGGATGTGTATCAAATTGAACATTGTCCAATTTTCCGTTTAAAGCTGCTGTAATCATTGCTCTAGTATAGCCTAATTTCATTCTGCTGCCAACACCGTATGAACCGCCCGACCAGCCTGTATTTACTAGCCATACGTTTACTTTGTTCTCTGTCATTTTTTTACCTAACATTTCGGCATATTTCGTTGGGTGTAGTGGTAAAAACACTTTTCCAAAACAAGCAGAAAACGTAGTTTGTGGCTCTGTTACTCCTGCTTCTGTGCCAGCCACTTTTGCTGTGTAACCAGAAATAAAATGGTACATCGCTTGGCCTGCATTTAATTTAGAAATTGGAGGCAAAACTCCATAAGCATCACAAGTTAAAAAGAAAATATTTTTAGGCGTTCCTGCAATTGATGGCTCAACTGCATTTTGAATATGATTTATTGGATATGCTACTCTTGTGTTTTCGGTTTTAGAAATATTGCTGAAATCAACAGTGCTAGTACCATCATAACAAACAATGTTTTCTAATAAGGCGCCAAACTTAATTGCATCCCAAATTTCTGGTTCTTTTTCTTTACTTAAATCGACACATTTAGCGTAACAACCGCCTTCTAAATTGAAAACAGAATTGTCTGCCCAACCATGTTCGTCGTCGCCAATTAACCCTCTATTTGGATCTGCTGATAAGGTAGTTTTACCTGTTCCAGACAAACCAAAGAATATTGCTGTGTCTCCGTCTTTACCAATGTTTGCTGAGCAATGCATCGATAAAACATTTTTATCATGTGGTAATACATAATTTAATACACCAAAAATTCCTTTTTTTATCTCACCTGTATAACCAGTACCACCAATTAGAATAATTTTTTTGCTGAAATTTAAAATCGCAAAATTATGCTGACGAGTACCATCAATTTTAGGATCTGCTTTAAATCCTGGAGCATTAATAATAGTCCACTCAGGATCGAAGCTTAAAATTTCTTCTTTTGTTGGTCTTAAAAATAAATTATTTGCAAATATGTTGTGGTAAGCTTGTTCTGTAACCACACGTATATTCATTCTATAGCTAGGGTCCGCACATGCATAAGAATCGCGTACAAAAATTTCTTTGTTAGAAAGATATGCGCAAACTCTATTGTATAATAAATCAAATTTAGCTGGGTCGAATTTGATGTTTACATCTCCCCACCATACTGAGTTTTCGGTAATTTCATCGCATACTACGAATCTGTCCTTAGGAGATCTACCTGTAAATTCACCTGTATCTGCAGCTAATGCTCCAGAATCCACCAATGTGCCTTCTCCTCTTGTAATTGCTTCTTCTACAAGTTCCGCAGGCGTTAAATTCCAATAAGCCGCTGCTACATTGGCTAATCCAAGGTCGGCAACAGTTGCTTTGGCCGACTTTAAACCAAATTCGTTAGTCATATTAATTTGCTTAGTTTTTGTATTTTGTAATAGGGGCGCAATTTACGAAAATTTGATATTATTCGAATATCAATTGTGTTGAAATGTATTATCCCCCTGCTTTTTTAGCTTTATAGCCCGATTGTTGTAATAAAAGCAATATTTTATCTCTAAAATCGCCTTGAATCATAATTTCACCCTCTTTTACTGTTCCGCCTACACCACATTTTGTTTTTAATAATTTACCTAAAACTTCCAAATCCGATTCTTTTCCTATAAAACCAGTGATTAAAGTTACTGCTTTCCCTGCTCTTTGCTTTTTATCTAGCATTACTCTTAAATCTTGCTTTTCATTAGGAAGAGTATCAAACACTTCTTCTTGTTGATGTTGATACGCGAAATCGGGATTAGTTGAATAAACTACACCTTGTATATTTTTATTTTTTTTTGACATTTCCTGGTACAATAATATTGACAGACAAAGGTATAATTTCTATTGCTAAATTTTTCTGTTCCATTCTAGGTTCACCATCTAAATGAATGGCAGCATCATATTCTCTTTCAATATAAATTTTTTTGGCTTTAAACATTTCAACATACTTTGATGACTCCGCTGTTTTTGTAAACATTCTGGTTGCCAAAAAAGGGATTTTATACCAAGAAATTGGCTTCACAACTACTATATCTAACCAACCATCTTTTACATCAGCACGAGGGGCAATGTGTGCATCATTTCCATATTGAGATGAGTTTGCAATGCTTACAATAAATGCTTTTCTTAAATAAACCTTTCCATCTAAATTTAATTTATACTCTTGTGGTATGTAATTTCTTAATTCTTTAAATGTAGTTTTTATATATCCAACCAAACCACGTATTTTATTGTGTGCAAATGATTGAGAAATATGCGCATCGAAACCAGAGCCTGCAACATTAAAAAAGAAGTGATTGTTAAAACTTGCAGAGTCTATTGTATCAATATTTAAAGTGTTAATGTTTTTAATAGCATCTATAATATTAAGAGGAATTTTCAAACTTCTTGCTAAACCATTTCCAGAACCAAATGGGATAATACCTAATACAATTTTTGAGTTGATTATTGCTTTCGCAATTTCATTTACAGTACCATCACCACCTACTGCAACAATTATTTCATACTGATCTTTTACCGCAGCTTTAGCGAGCATAAATCCATGTTCTACTTTTTCTGTAAAACTAATTCTATAATCAAAGAGATTTTTATCCAAGTGCTTTTCAATTAGCCCTGGAATTTTTTTCTTATCTCTGCCCCCAGAAATAGGATTTATAATAAATAATATCTTCTTTCTCAAAGCTTGCTGTTATTGTAATTATTTTTTATTAAAGTAGAATTATACTTTTGAATAAATGCTTGTAATTTCTTTTTCATTCTGTCTTTAACTTCTAATTCAATATCAATTAAATTTTTTGTTAAATACCAATCATTAGTATAATTATATAAAGCGGTAACATCATCCCCAGAGTACTGAATAACATATGCAGAATCAATTAATTGATATACACCATCTCTATAATTTATTGTATAACCAAGTTCTTCATTGCGCCATGCACTATTACCAAATGATTTAAATGCTGAGTCGTAATGTAGATAATCTAATACACTTGGCATAACATCGATTTGAGAAATAATTTTTTGAGATTTACCCTTCCAATTTCTAACAGGATCAAAAAACACAATTGGTATTTTATAATAAGAAACTTTTGTGTCATAGTATAAGTCATCTGCGTCTGGAGTATGATCGGGTAGTATTACAAACAATGTATTGTAATACCATTTTTTAGTTTTTGCGTATTCAAAAAACTTTCTCAAAGCATAATCGGTATAGGCAAAACCTTTATGCTTATCAGATTTTATATTTTTAAATTTCTCTTTATATTCTGATGGTATTGCAAATGGAGGATGAGATGACAAACTGAACATTGTTGCAAAAAATGGTTTGGGTGCGGAACCTAATGTTTGTGCGAAATATTTGAAAAAGGGCTCGTCATATATCCCCCAATTTCCGTCATAATCTGATGTATTGTTGTATTCATCCATTCCAAAATATTGATCGTATCCGGCTTTTTTTGCAAAGGCATCAAAATTCATGGAACCATTAAATCCACCATGGAAAAACATCGAATGATATCCTTTAGATTTTAGAAGATTAGGGATTGTGTTTATTTCATTATTCTGGTAAACGCTGCCCGAGTAAGATTCATCAATTAATGATGGAATACCTGCAATAATACTTGGCATTGCTTCATTCGATTTCTTGCCATTAGAAAATGCGTTTTCAAACATAAAACTTTCATTAAACAAACTATCCAAGAATGGAGTATATTTAACGTTTTTGTTAATTGCTCCAAGGTACTCATTCGAAAAACTTTCTAAAATTATTATCACCACATTTTTAGGTGAAAAAAGCACTTCGCTTTCGTAATTTTTTGTTGTGTTGATGTATGAATTTAATTGCTCTTCTGTAAAATAATTTTTGTTGTCGAGTGTTTTTTTACCATACGATTGTATAATTGTAAAAGTTGTGTTTAATGTTAATGAAGAATTTTGTGGATTACCATATTGCGAGGCACTAATTATTTGTATTGGTTTTGTTTGTAAACCACCTCGAGCAATAATTACCAAAACACCAACATACATTATTATTGATAATACTTTTAAAGCAATGTATGGTTTCTTCTCTTGTAAATAAATCGCCCTTGTTTTTCTATAAAATTTAAACAGGAAATAAGTGATGATAGATGAGATTAAAATTAACCACCAATAATCTTTAAGATATGTAGGAAGTAGCTTAATAATGTCATTTTCTCCACTAAACAACTCTATACCTGTTCTTTTCTTCTGAAATCTGTAATATTCAATATCTATAATGTTAAATAGAATTGCTACGAAGTTTAGTCCAACATAAACTATTTCCAAAAATTGCTCGTAAACTCTGTTTGGTTTGGCAAAGATGCTGGGGATAAATAAAACTATGTATAATAAATTGATATAAACTATTGCCGAAAGATCGAAAATTAGGCCAGCGAGGAAAGAAATTCCGATATCTGTAAAAGTCGAATTTGAGAAACTTTGAAAATTATACACGTAAAATATGAGTCTACAAACAAAGTAAACCCCTAGTAATAAGAGTAATCTGTGTGTTAAAAGCTTAATATGTATAAATTTGTATGATAACATCCCTTAATTAAAATTTCTAGCACAATATTATTTGATTTTTATTGAATATTAACTGAATATAAAAAATTATTCTATTTTTGTGCCTTCATTCTTGTGGATTGATTTGCTCGATTGCAACCACTTTAAAAAAAAGGCTAAAGCAGGTATTCTGCAATCTACCCTTTTCAGTACACAAGATTTAACATTAAATTAAAAATATGTCTTATTTATTCACTTCGGAGTCCGTTTCAGAAGGGCACCCAGACAAAGTTGCAGATCAGATATCTGACGCACTAATTGATAATTTCTTAGCTTTTGATGCTAACTCAAAGGTTGCTTGTGAAACTCTTGTAACAACAGGACAAGTGGTTTTAGCTGGTGAGGTAAAGTCTACTGCCTATCTTGATGTTCAAGAAATTGCACGTGGTGTAATTCGTAAAATCGGTTATACAAAATCTGAGTACATGTTCGAAGCAAATTCATGCGGTATTTTATCTGCCATTCACGAACAATCTGCTGATATTAACCAAGGCGTTGAGCGTAAGAAAAAAGAAGATCAAGGCGCTGGTGACCAAGGTATGATGTTTGGCTACGCTACCAACGAAACTGCAGATTATATGCCATTAGCATTAAACTTAGCGCATTCGTTATTAATTGAATTAGCTGCAGTTCGTAGAGAAAATAAAGAAATAAAATACTTACGCCCTGATGCTAAATCTCAAGTTACGTTAGAATATGATGATAATAATCGCCCAGTAAGAATCGATTCAATTGTTATTTCTACTCAACATGATGATTTTGATTCTGAGAAAAAAATGTTGGATAAAATTAAAGCTGATATTATAAAAGTTTTAATTCCAAGAGTAATGAAGAAATACCCTAAGTACAAATCATTATTCAACGATAAAATTAATTATCACATAAACCCTACTGGTAAATTTGTAATTGGTGGACCACATGGTGATACTGGTTTAACAGGTCGTAAAATTATTGTTGATACCTATGGTGGTAAAGGTGCACACGGTGGTGGAGCATTCTCTGGTAAAGATCCATCTAAAGTAGATCGTTCGGCAGCATACGCAACTCGTCATATTGCAAAAAATATGGTAGCTGCTGGCTTGTGTGACGAAGTGCTTGTTCAGGTTTCTTACGCAATTGGTGTTGCTAAACCAATGGGTATTTACATAAATACTTATGGTACTGCAAAAGTTAACATGACAGACGGCGACATTGCTAAAAAAATCGAAAAGATTTTTGATATGCGCCCTTACGCAATTGAACAACGTTTAAAATTACGTAATCCAATATATTCAGAAACTGCAGCATATGGTCACATGGGACGTAAGAATGAAATTGTTACAAAAACATTCAAGTCACCAGGTGGTAAAGATATCAAAGTGAAAGTGGAATTATTTACTTGGGAGAAATTAGACTTTGTAGATAAAGTGAAGAAAGAATTTAAGATTAAATAAATTCTATTATTCAACTAAACAAAAAAGCCCCGAATTTTATCGGGGCTTTTTTTGTTTTAAACAACTTTTTCGAGGAATTTATTATTAATAAATTGAAAAAAGCTGTATAAATGCAGGTTTTTAAAAGAACCTGCATTTATACAGCTTTTTGGTGGCACGACTTAAGTGGTGGCACCAAAAACGTACCAATAAAAATTATTTTACTGTTTCATCTAGCCATCTAAAAAACTCCCTTTGCCACAAAATACTATTTTGTGGTTTTGTAACCCAATGCCCTTCATCAGAGAAATATAAAAATCTGCTTTTAATGCCTTGTAATTGTGCAGCAGAGAATGCTTGCAAGCCTTCTCCTAAAGGTACTCTAAAATCTTTCTCGTTATGAATAACTAAAATTGGTGTGTTCCAATTTTGAACAAATTTATGTGGCGAGAAACTTTCGTAAGATACTGGTTTAGGCTTTTTCCAATATGGGCCTTCTAGATCATGGTTAACGAAAAATATTTCTTCCGTTGCTCCATACATGCTCTCCAAATTAAATACTCCACAGTGTGCAATAAATGATTTAAACCTTTTGTTGTGATGTCCTGCTAACCAATAAACAGAGTAGCCCCCATAACTTGCACCAACTGCAGCTCTTCTTGTGGTATCAACATAGGTTTCTTCACTAATATCATCTATGGCAGAAAGTAAATCTTTCATTGCTTGTCCACCCCAATCGCCAGAAATTTGATCGTTCCACTCTTGGCCAAATGAAGGCAAGCCTCTTCTGTTTGGTGCTACCACAATGTAACCTTTTGCTGCCATTAATTGAAAATTCCAGCGGTAAGAAAAACCTTGACTAACGGTACTCTGTGGACCACCTTGGCAAACTAATAATACTGGGTACTTTTTTTCCTTATCGAAATCTGGAGGATAGATAACCCAAGTCAACATCTCTTTTTCGTCGGTTGTAGTAACCATTCTTTTTTCAACCTTACCTAGCTTTAAACTACCTAAAAGCTCGTCATTGGTATGCGACAAATTATACATGTTCCCTTTCAAAGTTTCAATTCTATAAATTTCTGTTGGGGTACTCATGTTTACTTTTGTTGCAACAATGTGGTTTATTTTTCCATCAAAACTTATATCAATACTATTTAAATCGCTCATGCCATTTGTAATTTTTCTAATGGCATCTTTTTTAGCAATTGTTGAGTACACATAAAGTTGATGTACCGCATCAACACAGCTTGTAAAATAAATCGACTTTGAATCTTTTGACCACAATATATTATCAGCACTTTGATCCAATGCTTTTGTAACTTCAATAGTAGATTTAGTGGCTAAATCCATCAGCATTATTCTGTTTTTATCTGCTTCAAATCCTGCTCTTTCCATGCTCAACCATGCAATTGATTTTCCATCTGGCGAAAATCTCGGATCTACATCATATCCTTTATTCAAAGAGGTTAGATTTATAGTTTTGCCAGTTTCTAAACTGTATAAATAGATATCAGTGTTTGTGCTAACAGCGTATTCCGTTCCACTTTCTTTCTTACAAGTGTAGGCTATAAATTTCCCATCAACACTCCATGCCATCTGTTCTTCGCCACCAAATGGTTGTGTTGGCGCATCAAACCTTTCTGTAGGCATTATGTCTGTTGCAGTGCCTAGTTTACCATTATCATATGTGCAATACATTACATGGCTGTAAGCTCCATCTTCCCACTGTGTCCAATGGCGCATTGTTAACTCATCATACTGCAGTGCATTTGCTTTTGGCAAATCAGGATATCTCTTTTTTAGTGTATTGTCTATTTCAACATCTTGCGAAAAATAAATATGTTTTTGTGTAGGTGAATAATTAAAATTATAAACCCCTCCAGCAATTTTACTTATTTGTGTTTTTTCTGTACCGTCTGGGTTCATTTCCCAAAGTTGAGACTCTCCACTTTCTGAACTTAGAAATCCAATTTTTTTTCCATCAGGTCTCCACCTAGCATTTGATTCGGAAAAGCTAGTGTTTGTTAGCCTTTTGGAATTGCCTCCCATTACCGGCATTGTCCATAAATCAGTATTGCCTTTGTTATCTTCAACTTTATATGTTGTGATTTGATAAACGACCGTTTTGCCATCTGGTGAAACTTTTGGCTCTGCCACTCTGCCGAATTTCCATAAAGTTTCTGGTTCCATTTTATTTTGCGCATAAACACATTGGCCTATGAGCATTGCTGATATTAATAAAATTTTTTTCATGAGATTATATTGAACTAATTAATTACATCCATTGTATGCCATATAAAAAACGACTAACCAAGCAATTCCTTTTATCAGAAAAAAAAGGAAACCTGCAAGTCCAACTCGTTTTAACCACATTTTTTTATTTTCGTTCATATTAAAAAGAAATCGAAAAATTTAATTTAAATGCTAAGTTATCTTTTTCTAACACATTTTTATAGGCACCATATCTATAATATGCGCCAACACCGAAGCCCATGTTGTATAAATTGGATTTTAACACATATAAATCACTTAATAACAAGCCGCTTTCTGCATATCCTTTTTCCATCGTTCTGTAATTTATACCTAAATGTTGGAATTTATTATTTAAGGTACCGATTCCGTATGCACTGGTTATGGCTAAGCCGGGTTTAAAGTTCTTTCCTTGATATAATAATTTGCCAAAATCATGCTGAACAAAAATTGCTGCATATTGTGAAGTTAAAAATTCATTCATTCTCATTGTTTCAAAATAACCTTGCGATGCTAAACTAAATCGCCCACTAAAATTCGCTCTTCCATTATAAGCAAATGGGTAAGGAACGTTACCATCAATATACCCCGCGATTAACTGTACATGCGTTATGCCTGCATTTCTTATAGTAAACGACTTTTTAATTTTTGCATCAAACTTCCAATAGCTACCGTTCCAAGTATTGTTTAAGCCCTCTGCGAACGCAATATTTAACCAAAGTATCGGATATTTTGTTCCCATTGATATACGTTGTTTAGATTGCCTCATAAATGTTTCGCCATAAGCCCAACGAGTAGTAAGCCCATACTCCCTCGTATCAAATTGCGAAAGCGTTAGGCCATTATCTAAAAATTGATACGAATTAGTAACCGTTCTTTTGTTTTGCGAAACATATAAATAGTGCAACAAATATTTTTGAGAACGTATGCTTAATTGTGCATCTATTCCTTCTTGCCAATCCATATTCCACACTAATAAATTTCTATACGAATCGAATTTACTTTTTTTATCTCCTCTAAAAAAAGTTGCACCAGATTCAATTACATCTTTGTATATACTTGCTTGCAATTCTATATCTTGTTTTAAATAAACAGGAACTTTTAATATAGATCCGTATTTAAACTTTTTATCTTTTGTTCCCCATGCACCATAAACATCTACCGAAAAATATTTACTAAATTTTTGGGATGTGCCAATTCCTAATCCTAATCTTAGTCCCTCATAATCGTTGTATCCACTCAGTATTCTTTTTATATCAAATTGAACATATCCAAATGGAATATATCCTTTCGTGAGCACATCAAATATTTTTATTTTTTCGTCAAACTTTTCTGCTCTTCCTATGCTGTCAATTATATAATAGGTTTGTTTTTCTTTTTTATCTAAAGTATCTATTCTATATTTTGATAAAATAGAATCTGAATTATTTTTTATAGACTTTTGATCGTAATCAATTACCACACCGTCAAACTTTTTCTGTTGTTGATCAATACCTATTTCAATATCTCGAATATAAGTACTTCCAGAACCTTGCATTTTTCTGGTATTTATAGAAACTTGGTCGAATTCTAAATCAGTATTAAGTTGAGTAGGAAACCAAACCCCTTGAACTTTTTCATACTGTTGTTGAATTTTAATTTTAAAGGTCGTGCTTTTTACTGGCTCTGCAATTACATTTTGTACTGCATAACCATCTTTATTTATGTACAAAACTCCTTTTAATCCATCGAAGTTTTTTTCTATGTCCGGTTTAAATGAAATAACAAAAATACTATCATTGTTTTGTACTAATGTATCTTCTAAACTGAAAAAATATTTGTTCGTGCTACCTTTGCTAATTGGGCTTAAATAATTTTTATCTAAAACCACCATGTAATCTTTGTAAAAAGAGAATGATTGAAATTGTGAAGCAATTAATACAAACATTGGATTTTTTAAACCAGAAATCTTTACAGCTTTTATTTGTTCTTTATTTTTTTCGGGATATAAAAAATCTCTTTGTGTTACCGTTT
>JAGVEE010000076.1 GCA_020058405.1 Sphingobacteriales bacterium | reverse complement strand
TTAATAAATTATCTTTGGTGACAGAGTATAATCAATATGCAAAATTTAAGAATATGCTATAATTAGCAAAATATATATGTAAACATTTATGTATAAATACATTGATAAACACACAGAATCATAAATAATTCACAACATGATGTATTGAGACAAGAGTTTATAGAAAACAATTAGGGCGTACATTTGTTAGGATAAAGGTATAAAAATGGCTAAACTAACCGATAAGCAATGGTTGCAAGTTAAAGCTAAATATGAATGCGGAAAAGGTGTTACAGAATTATCTAATATGTACGAAACACCCAAGAGCACTATATTTAGTAAGATTAAAAAAGAAGGTTGGCAGCAAGGTGAAATCGCACATTTCGTACAGGAAAATGCTAATTCACTCAATACCATAGCAAATAATTCTCGCACAATCGCACAAAATCGCACAGAGATAGAATTGCAAACGATAAAAGAAGAAACTTTAAACATTGCAGGATTAAAAAACAAAGCACAAGAGATACAAAATTGCATGTTAGATATTATTCAATTCTCCGCTGAACAAACTAAAAACATATTAAAAAACTCTCCCGATGGTTTATATGTCAGCGCAGAATCGGCACAAGGTACGCAATACAAACGTACAACTGAATTTGTAAAAGACTTAATACCAGCTATGAGCGCAGCAAACACTATACTAGGATTAGATAAGTCAAATGTGGAAATTACCAATAATACACAAAATAATATCATCAAAAAAATATCAAACGACCCTGTTCAGGCTTCACGTGATTATCAAGATTTAATACACGGTAAATAATGAGAATAGAGGATAGCTTTGATTTTAAAAACCCTGACTATGTAGCAATATATAATACTAGGGCTTTTAGATTACATAAGATAAGAAACAATCCTCAGTTATTACAATCTCTCAAAGTTTATTATAAAGCACATCCAGCGCAATTTATATCTGATTGGGGCGCAACTTACGACCCCAGAAATCCAGAGCGTGGACTCCCGTCAGCTATTCCATTTGTATTATTCCCCAAACAAATAGAATGGGTAGATTGGGTTATTCAACGATGGAAGAATCAAGAGCCGGGCATAGTAGAAAAAACTCGTACAGTTGGTATGTCTTGGTTATCTGTAGCATTTGCATGTACAATGTGCTTGTTTAATGATGGTATTACAATTGGATTCGGTAGCCGCAAACAGGAATACGTAGATTTACGTGGTGCGTTAAAAGCTCTATTGCCCAAAGCGAGGATGTTCTTATCATTATTACCTAAAGAGTTTTTAAACGGATTTAATGTTGATACTGATGCGCCATTTATGCGCATTAACTTTAAAGAAACTGGCAGCCAGATCATTGGAGAGTCTGGTGACGGTATTGGTCGGGGTGATAGAGCTTCTCTTTATTTTGTTGATGAAGCTGCATTTTTAGAAAGACCAGAATTAACCGAAGCGTCATTATCAGAGACAACTAACTGTCGTATTGATATATCTACCCCTAATGGGTTAGGTAATCCATTTGAGATTAAACGACATAGCGGTAAAATAGAAGTATTTACATTTCATTGGCGTGATGACCCTAGGCGAAATGATGAATGGTATGCAAAGAAATGCGCAACATTAGACCCAGTTACGATAGCGCAAGAGTTAGATATTGATTATGCAGCATCGGTTGAGGGTGTATTAATACCATCCGCATGGGTTCAAGCAGCTATTGATTCACATATTAAACTGGGTATAAATAAGTCAGGCATTCGAAAATGTGGGCTTGATGTGGCTGACGAGGGTGGAGATTTAAATGCATTGGCCGGTAGACATGGTATCGTATTGGAATATATAGACCAATGGAGTGGTAAAGGTTTGGATATTCAATATACTACTGTTAAAGCATTTGATTTATGCGATAATAACACCTATAGAACAATAGACTATGATGCAGATGGACTAGGCGCAGGGGTTAGAGGTGATGCTAGAGTGTTAAATTCCAGTAGGGTAGGTAACAATAAAATATCCGTCAATGCATTTTGGGGTTCTGGTGAAGTATTAGAACCTGATGCTATGCATGTTGGCGATAGGACAAACAAAGATTATTTCAAAAACAGAAAAGCACAAGCATGGTGGGCTTTGAGATTAAGATTCCAGAATACGTACCAAGCTGTAACAACTGGGGTAGTTCTTAATGAGGATAATCTAATATCTATATCCTCAACTATTGCACATTTAGATAAACTAACAAGTGAATTATCGCAACCAACATACAATTTTAATGAAACAGGTAAAATGCTAGTAAACAAAAAACCGGATGGAACTAAATCACCAAATTTGGCAGATAGTATCATGATAGCATTTGCTCCTACTCCACCACAAATGATAACTTTTACCGATCACGATATACAACAACTAGAAATGGGAGCATATTAATGAGTAAAAAACCTACGATAAGCGCAAAACAAGTTACGCCTAATCCACAAGATGTAGCACAAATCATACAAGAGTTGGCATTAGCGCAATTGATAAACGATACATCATTAGAACAAAAAGAGTTTCAATTTAAATATCCTCAAGTTATGGGAGCAGACGGTAAAGTTACGACGGCTGATAAAGTAGCAGAGAGCGTTAAGTTTGCTGATGGC
>JAGVEE010000026.1 GCA_020058405.1 Sphingobacteriales bacterium | reverse complement strand
CATCTTATTTATTTGATTGGACGAATGCAAGTGTAAATGTGTTAATACATGATACCATGCTTAATGGATATTTGTACTTGCATGAATATTTTAAATTCTAAATAATGAATACAAGTACCGCACTTCAATCTATACAATCATCCATCACTCATTTAACTAACGAATGGGTATTAATAGGTACATTTTTTGTAGCGCTATTAATTGATTTGTTTGTGAAACAGAAAGAGGGCTTAGTTTACATCACCTTCGCTGGAATTTTATTTTCTACATTTATTTTAGCACAACAATTTTTATCTATTATAGAGCCATTAAGTTTATTCAATAATTTTTATCAACTCTCTAAAACAACGCTTACATTTAAACTTATTATCAGCATTTCGGCCATCGTTGTTTTGCTGCCATTTGTTTTTAAAAGTTTTAAGTTTAAAACTGCGGAGTTCTTTTATTTATTCCCATTATTAATATTAAGTGCGAATTTACTTAGTATGTCAAGTCATTTACTAAGCGTACTTATAGGCATTGAGTTTTTGTCGATACTATCGTATTTATACATAGCGTTCGAAATAAATTCAAAAAGCAATGCAGAATCTTCTACCAAGTATGTAGTGTATGGAGCATTTTCTTCGGCAATTATGTTGTATGGTATTTCTTGGTTATATGCATTAAGTGGAACCATGTATTTAGATGCTAATTTTTTAGCAGAGCTTTCTAAAGCGAATACATCCACGGTAGCCATGGCTATTTTAATTTTTAGCGCAGGTTTTTTATTCAAAATTTCTGCCGCACCTTTTCATTATTACAGTCCGGATGTGTACGAAGGCAGCAGCCCTAGTACCTTAGCTTTTATTAGCACTATACCTAAAGTAGCAGGCTTTGCAGTGCTGTTTGCTTTTGTAAGTAGGTTTCATTTTAATTTCCAAGGAACTGTTTTAGTTTGGCCACATTTTCCATGGGAAAAGGTTCTGTCTGTAATTGCCATTGCTACTATGTTTATTGGTAATTTGTCGGCCATTTCTCAACACAATTTAAAAAGAATTTTCGCTTACTCAAGTATCTCGCATACTGGTTTTCTTTTGATGGGATTAATTGTATACAGCCATACTGGTTTAGAAGCCCTGGTTTATTACTTAGTGATTTATACCATCAGTAATTTTGCCCTATTTTTTATTTTACAACTTTGGGAAAGCAAATACGGAATTGTAGAATTGAAACAATTAATAGGATTAGGTAGAAAAGAAAAGCTTACTGCAAGTTTACTGGTATTGTTATTAGCATCCTTTACTGGCTTGCCACCATTGGCAGGATTTTTAGCAAAGTTTTTTATTTTCAGTTCTGTATTCGAACAATATCAACTCTCACATGAACCTTGGTTAATGTATGTGTTAATTGCAGGTGTATTAAATACTGTAATTGCTTTGTTTTATTATTTCAATATTACTCGTTATTTATTCTTAAAATCTGGCGACTTTCTTTCGCAAACAATATCTGTTATTAAAAATGAAAAAATCCTTATTCTGGTAATTGCATTACTTTCTATTAGTTTGATTTACCTAGGTTTAAATCCTTTTTCGTTTAACTAAAATAGACCAGACAAATGTCTTTTTTATTTTGACAAATGTAATATAGTAATTATATTTGTGTATGGAAAAAGATGTATCAAAAATATTGGAACCAGAAGTAAGTTATGCTTCTGCACAATCGAGTAGTGTATTCAGCATTTTAGAATTCATAAAAAAAGGTATTAAATACAATCAATTTCTAAAATACATTCAACAAACTCCTTTTTCAATTTCAGATTGGTCAGAGTTTTTACATATCTCGGAGCGTACTCTACACAGGTATCAAAAAGATAAAAAAACATTCGATGCATCACATACAGAAAAAATTATGGAAATTATCTTAGTATATAAAAAGGGCATCGAAGTTTTTGGTAATAATAAAAATTTTGATTCTTGGCTCATTCAAAATAATATAGCATTAGCTAATAAAATGCCTAAAGAGTTTTTAACTAGTTCTACTGGGCTTAAGTTATTAATGGAAGAATTACATAAAATAGAACACGGTATACTTGCATGATACTTTTCAGATTGGCAAAAGAAGCCTTTGCAAAAGACTTAAGTGGTAATGGGGCAAAGTTATATGGTGGCAGGTGGAATTCTAAAGGTATTGCTTTAATTTATACTAGTGAAAATAGAGCCTTGTGTACCGCAGAAATTGCAGTACATACACCATTGGGCATTGTACCTACTAATTATTGTTTAATTAGTATAGAAGTGCCAGATAGGCTAAAAATAGTTGAGCTTGATGTTTCTCAATTAAAAAATACACCTTGGAAGAGTCATCCACCTAATCAAATTACTCAAAAGATTGGCGACGATTTCGCAAGAACCAATAAATATTTAGTATTAAAAGTGCCTTCGGTTATATTGCAAGGGGAATACAATTATTTAATTAACCCAATGCACCCATTGGCAAGTAAAATCAGTATCAAAAATATTGAACCCTTTACTTTCGACGATAGAATGTTTAGTCGTTAGACTTTATAAATTAGACTTTATAAATTAGTCTTTAGTCGTTAGTCTTCGTACTAGTTTCCTCCATCTAACGACTAGAGACTAGAGACTAAAGACTAGAGACTAGCTCCATATTATGATACACCATATTCACATCATCATCCTCTTCCATTTTATCAATTAGTTTTTGGATTTCAGCTTCTTGTTCGGCGTTTACTTTCATATAGGTTAGTGGGAAGCGTTCGAAACCAGAGCTAATAATGTGTACGCCCTTTTCTTCTAATGCTTTTTGCATATTACCGAAATCTTCGAATGCAGTAGTTATCAGTATTTCGTTTTCATCTTGTTCTACTTCTTCAGCACCGAAATCAATAAGTTCAAGTTCTAACTCTTCTACCACCATTCCTTGTGCATTAATTCTAAAAACTGCTTTTCTTTCGAAAATAAAGTTTAGCATACCAGTAGTTCCTAAACTTCCACCAGATTTTGTAAAATAAGAACGAACACTTGCAACGGTTCGGTTTAAATTATCGGTAGAGGTTTCTACCAATATAGCTACTCCATGAGGAGCATAGCCTTCGTATATTACTTCTTCATATGAGCTAGTATCTTTATCGGCAGCTCTTTTTATGGCTGCATCAATACGATCTTTAGGCATGTTAATGCCTTTCGCATTTTGTATTACAACTCTCAATTTTGAGTTGGTATCGGGATTCGGTCCGCCAGTTTTAACGGCCATTACAATGTCTTTACCAATGCGAGTGAATGCTTTTGCCATTGCACCCCATCTTTTCATTTTCGATTGTTTTCGAGCTTCAAATGCGCGACCCATAAGAATAGTTATTTGTGTGTGGCAAATATAAAATAAAATACGCAGAGTTTTATACCCATAAAAGGATATAAAATCTCTGCGTAAGATATTTGAAATAGAGCTAAATAGCTCTATTTTGTTATGGTGTTTGTAAATATTCTTCGTAGGTTTTTAAAGCTACAGTGCTGCCTGCAAGCTTCTCCATTTTACTTAAATACTTATCTTTTATTTTAGCGAATTCTGTTTTACCCGTATTGAATTTACTTTCAATTGCATCTAAATTATCGAGCTCTGCTTTATTTGGTTTATAATAACTTTGTGCAACTTTTGAATAAAGTTCTAACAAATCTTCGCGTAATTGATTTTCTGCTGCACCAACATAGTTATCGCCAGT
>JAGVEE010000337.1 GCA_020058405.1 Sphingobacteriales bacterium | reverse complement strand
GTGCCAATTAATTTAGTAATACGATCTGCAAATTCAGGATAATCAACAAAGGGGTTCCTGTTTTTTTGAACTGCAAAAATATCTGCATTTCTTTTTTTATCTATTGTATTTGGAGCGTATGTTTCATGCCATGTTCTTAAGATACTTTCTTGTGGTGCAAAAAAGTTTGAGTAATCTTGATACCTTAATACAAAGTACATCATTGCCCTGGCAGTTCTACCTTTTTGAACGTCTCTAGGTTCGTACAAACCATTAGAACCTAAATGCGAGGGTGCATTTATAGATTCGCTTACATAAGGTGTACTTGCAACACCAAAAGGTAAATTACTTCTGCTATTATTTGCAGCATCATTAGTAGGGAACAAATGATGTATATCTGATCTCATTGGTTCATTTTGCGAAAAAAATCCTTGAGGAAAGGTGTGTTCTGTATTAAAATTATCATTGGTTTGAGATTCAGTTCTACTGGTGTAGGCTAATGATTTTTTTCCGGTGTAAACGCAGTCTAATGTATTTACACTTGCACCTTGCCCATTTGTTTTTTGGTTGTCAATAGTCATAAACATATTATCGCGCGCCACATTGTAGCCCAAAGAAACATATCCTACCGCCAGTTGAGCTTTTAAAATTGTTTTTAAATTTTCTTCTGTTTGATTTTCTGTATTTACATAATAGGGAATAGAATATTTTCCTTGTCCTTTTAAATCGATGGTTTTAGAAAATGCACTTGGCTCGGTTACAAGTATTAATTCTGAATTGTGAAACACATTGTGTTTTGGTTGAAAATAAACATAGAATGATGCAGAGTCGCCGGCCCCGATGGTGGTGCTAAAAAAGTTTTTTACAAAAAAGGGATTACTTTTATACGTTTTATAAAATAATATTTTCTTAATTTCTATGGAAGATGTTGATGGATTTGATACTACAACTTTTACACTATCAAGTTGAGTTTCGTTAATGGAATTAAACAAAATAGAGTTGGTGTTTAATTGGATTTGGGCATTAGTAATTCCCGAAAATGCAAGGTTCAAAAGCAATATCAATATAATTTTTCTCATCATTTTACAAAAATACGCATTAATATTTATATGATATTTATCTCATTAAGAGTACTTTCTGTAACATTATTGTAGCAGCTAACTATTTAATTCTGCTTTATTCTTAAATTGGAGGTTCTTTATTAGAAACAATCGAAACAATCAATATTAAAAAATGAAAAAACAAACACTGGCAGCAGCAGCAATCATAGCATCGACGCTATTTATGCAGGCATGTTCTACGAAAACAAACAACGATTCGGCATTTAAAGCCATCGACCCTGCAAACATGGATACAACTGTTCGTGCACAAGACGATTTTTATCATTATGCAAATGGCATGTGGATTAAGAACAATCCGATACCAGGATCTGAAGTGCGTTGGGGAGCATTTAATGTATTGCAAGATAATTCTTACAAAAAATTAAAAGTGTTATTAGAAGAAGCGTCTGCTGCAAACGCAAAAAAAGGAACCAACGAACAAAAAGTTGGTGATTTTTTCGCAACGGCAATGGACTCAGCAGCTATAGAAAAACAAGGCTTGTCCACACTTACTGACGAGTTAAACTTGGTTAGTGGAATTAAAACTAAAGACGATGTGTTAGCGGTGGCAGCTCAATTGCAACGCAAAGCATTGGCACCTATGTTTACATTTTATGTGTACCAAGATCAAAAAAATTCTAGCGTATACATTCCGTATGTTGATCAGGGTGGTTTAACATTACCAGATCGTGATTATTATGTAAACAACGATGCACGTTCTAAAGAAATTCGTACTGCATTTGTATCTCACTTAGAAAAAATGTTTACACTAATGGGCGATGAAGCAAGTGCTGCAAAAGCAAATGCACAAACCATTGTACGTTTAGAAACTCGTTTAGCAAAAGCATCTAAAACTCGCGTAGAGCTTCGCGACCCACAGGCTAACTATAATAAAATGACGGTAGCTGAGGTAAATAAAATTACTCCAAATATTGATTGGGCTAAACATTTCGATAGATTGAAATTAGCAAAATCAGAATCGTTTATTGTTGGTCAGCCTAAATTTTTAGCTGAGTTAGATAAGATGATTGCAACAGAAAATATAGATGCTTGGAAAACGTATTTGCGTTGGCATTTAGTAGCATCTCTTGCAGATAATTTAAACAATGCTTTTGTACAAGAAAGTTTCAGTTTTAATGGTAAGGTAATGAATGGTGCTAAAGAAATGAAACCAAGATGGAAAAGAGTGTTGGGTGATATTGACAATGCAATGGGTGAAGCATTAGGAGAAGTATATGTTAAGAAATATTTTTCTGATGATGCTAAAAAGAGATGTTTAGAAATGGTGAATAATATGCAAGCAGTGTATCGTGAGCGCATTCAGAAATTAGATTGGATGACGGATTCTACCAAAACACAAGCCATTGCAAAACTCGATGTATTTATTACAAAAATTGGATACCCAGATAAATTTAAAGATTATTCTAAATTAGAAATTGACAGAAGTTCTTATGCAAGAAATGTGTTAAAAGCAAATGAATTTGCATTCGATCAAATGATTAATAAATTAGGAAAACCAGTTGACAAAACAGAGTGGGGCATGAGTCCGTATACTGTAAATGCTTATTACAATCCAACTATTAACGAGATAGTTTTCCCAGCAGGTATTTTACAATTCCCATTCTTCGATCCACAAGCAGATGATGCTGTAAACTATGGAGGCATTGGTGCAGTTATAGGTCATGAGATGACGCACGGATTTGACGATCAAGGTTGCCAATATGATAAAGAAGGTAATTTAAAAAACTGGTGGACACCAACAGATGAAAAACGTTTCAAAGAAAAAACAACTGTATTAGTTAATCAATACAATGCTTATACAGTTTTAGATACTGTGCATGTAAACGGTGAATTAACCTTAGGCGAAAACATTGCCGACTTAGGAGGTATAAGCATTGCTTACGATGCATTTAAACGTACTGCACAAGGAAAAGCAAATGAAAAAATGAATGGCTTTACGGCAGACCAACGATTCTTTTTTGGATGGGCACAAGTATGGCGTCAAAATATTACGAAAGAAAATTTAATGCAAAGAATTATTACCGATCCGCATTCACCAGGTCAGTTTCGTTCGAACGGACCATTAAGTAACATGGTAGAATTTTACGAAGCGTTTGGAGTAAAAGAAGGAGATAAAATGTGGAGACCAGAAACTGAGCGATTAAAAGTTTGGTAAAATATTTTTTAAATAAAAAAGAAAGCCCTTCGAATTTTTCGAGGGGCTTTTTTGTTGGCAGTTATGTTGGATTTTTTAAATTATTAATTGGAGTTAATAATTTCTGTGATGTTTACTTCATAGAGCTTTGCTAATTTCTCGAGCCGCTCATAACTAAGTTTTGTTTTACCAGATTCTACTTTGTGGTAAGCAGGTTGCGAAATGTCTAAATAAAACGCAACATAATCTTGTGAAAGGTTTTTACTTAGCCTTAACATTCTAATCTTATCCCATATCTGCATAGTTTTTTTTGATTAATGATTTATAAAATATTCCTCGTAAATATTTTTTTTAAATGCATTAATTGTTTTTCAATTTTCAATAAGAATATTTTGTGAATACGTTTTTTTGTATTGTAAAATTAGATAATTTTATGATAACTAAAAG
>JAGVEE010000255.1 GCA_020058405.1 Sphingobacteriales bacterium | reverse complement strand
GCAAATGAGTGGCACCCATTTACGCATTTGCACATTTAATAATTTGCACATTATTTTGGAAGTGCTACCGAGTTGATTACATGAATAACGCCATTCTTTTGGTAAACATCCGCGATGGTAACCGTTGCCATTCCACCGTTTTCGTCTGTTACAACAATGTCTTTCCCTTTCATACTCGCAACTAAAGTGCCACCTGAAACAGTTTTTAATAATGCTTTACCACCACCAGCTTTTATAGCTTTTGACAAAGCTGCAGCATCCATTCTTCCTGCTACCACATGGTAGGTTAATACTTTTGTTAAAGTTCCTTTGTTTTCTGGTTTCAACAAAGTTTCTACAGTTCCTGCTGGTAATTTTGCAAATGCATCATTTGTTGGAGCAAATACAGTGAAGGGCCCTGCAGATTTTAATGTTTCTACTAAACCTGCTGCTTTAACAGCTGCTACCAATGTGGTGTGGTCTTTAGAATTTACTGCATTATCTACAATGTCTTTGCTTGGATACATTGCTGCGCCACCTACCATTTTAGTTTTTTCTGATTTGTTTGGACTAGCCAATACAGATGTTGATACAAAGGCAATAGCTGCTATCGCCAATGTGAATTTTGTAATTAAAGATTTCATCGTTTTTTTCATTTGATAGCACTAACGAGAAAAAATGATGCTTGGATTTCATATTTTTAAAAATAATTTACCTTTATAAAATGAACCAACTCAAAAAGCCCGAATATATACTCACCATATTTTATTTTATACTGACTTATGTTTCTCAGGAATTTGTGTTTTTTGGCGACATGGTGCAGTTTGGATCTCGCCATTCTCATTATTTCTACAATTATAATTTTGAAAGTTTCTGGTTGCCGAACTCTTTGGATAGCGGGCATCCGCCAATTTTCGGAATGTACATTGCCTTGTGTTGGAAAATATTTGGCAAAAGTTTAGCCGTTAGTCATTGGGCAATGTTCCCATTTTTAATACTAATTGCATTTGCCATTCCGCGATTGATAAAAAATAATATCGCAAGTAGCTCTATCACATTCATCAGTTTATTGTTTTTTTTCGAACCTACTTTAAGAGCACAAGCAAGTTTAACCTCACCCGATATTGTATTAATTGCTTTTTTTCTTTGGGCTTTAATATGTTACCAGGAGCAAAAAAACCTCGGTTTAATGCTCGTACTAATTCCTATGTCTTTTATTTCGCTTAGAGGAATGATGTTGCTATTTGCATTCTATTTAGCTGTTATCTCTCATCAATATTATTTAACTAAGAAAATAAGTTTTAAGAATTTCTTAGCATTTACACATTTATTTATACCCGCTGTATTCATTTGTTTTTATTGGCTCTTCAGGCATTATCAATTAACCGGATGGATAGGCTTCCATAACGATTCACCTTGGGCTAGTTCATTCCAAACTGTTGGAGCAGAACAAATATTAAAGAATTTGTTTTTGATGTTATGGCGCTTTGCCGATTTTGGAAGAATTACGGTATGGCTTATTTGTATTGGATTTGCCATTTATCAATTTAAAAGAAAAGATAAACTAAAACCTAAGCAAGTTTTTTTACTCTTATTGGTCACGTATTTATTCATCGTGTATTCTGCAAACACATTATTTGCAGACGGACTCGTAGGCCATCGATATTATTTACCTATTTATTTAGTTGCATTTTTATTGGCAATACAATGGATACAAATGTATGCAGGCAAGTTTCAAAATTTAGCAGCACTAAGCATTGCCATCAGTTTCATTATTGGCTCGTACTATATTTACCCAAGTAAAATTGCCATGGGTTGGGATGCAACACCGGCGCACAGACCTTACTACTCATTACGTGCTGGCATGATTGAGTATTTGGAGAAAAACAACATCGCAATTAATAATGTGGCTGCAGGTTTCCCGAGTTTAGATTCGCGTGAGAATTTAGAATTAAATGGAGACACTTCAAAATTTCAATCGTACCACTTACATAATACTAAATACATTTTATGGTCGAACGTTTTTAATTACCCCGACAACTTGCAAGATACTTTATTAAGCAAAAAAATAATTTACGAATTAGAAAAAGAGGGGGTATTTTTTAAATTATTGGAAAGATAAACTAATAAATTTATTGCTTAATAATTTTACCAGTGCTTAAGTCGCCCTTTTCATTATTATAAATCTTATAGACATAAATTCCATTCGGATGGTAACTAAGGTCAATGTTGAAACGGTCTGTATTTCCCGATTTTTCTAGCAAAACCTTGCCTTGTAAATTATAAATTTGAATAGAGTAAACATCGCTCAATTCATTTTTAAAAACTAGTTCCACATTTGTTTGAGAAGGTTGTGGTCTTACTAAAATTCCACTTTTAAAATCTAATACCTCTACCGAAATAACTTTAGAAAAGCCTAAGCTGCCCAATTCAATAGTATAATAATTTACAGCATTTAGTGCAGGGCTCTCATCAATAAAATCGTAAGAAATACTTTCGGTACTGCTTCCACATATTCCATTTATTTGCCCTATGGTGTTGAAATTTGTAGAATCTAAAGATCTGTAAATTCTGATGCCGTTACAGGTATTCCCAGATTTCATTGTCCAGCGTAAATACACTTTCGCATTGTTCTCTAATGCATTTATGGCATCCAAAGATTCTGTTTCTTGCGCTTTTAACACACTCGAAACGAATAAAAAGAAAAGGAGCAAATATCTTTTTTGCATGATGCAATAACTACAAAACAAAGATTATATTGTTTAACTACTATGGTCGTAAACCACTTTCCAACTGCCTTGTATTTTTTGGAGACGCAAAGTAAAATAACCTTTAGGTTCATCATTTATTCTTTTTAAACGCCATTGCCCTAATACAAAAGCATTGTTTGCATCTATAATTTCAATTTTTAGTAGATTGAAAAACAACTCCCCCATAGCAGACTTATCAGGGTATGAGCGTTTATAATTATCGAGCGTTTTTTGCCAGCCATATTGCGGACCATTTTTACCAACAAACACAAGCGAGTCCGAATGCCAATATCCATTCATATATTCTACCAAATCTCCTTTGTTCCAAGCTACGCGTTGCGACTCTAGCAATTGAGCTACTGCTCTTTGCTCATTGCTTTGTGCCACTAGGTTTGTGTAAAAACAAAGCGACATTACTAACGATAAAATTATTTTACTCATATTGAACTTTCTATTTCGAAAAATAATAAAAACTTTCAGCCTCTAAAATACGTTAGTTTATTTATGCGTGGACACCAATTTAGCTCATTTATTCCTGATGATTTGCCAAAAGGCTCTTTTGAAGAGCTATTAAAGCTATTTATGGAATTGCTTAATTACACAGCTGGCGATGCAAACGAAGCATTGCAATGGATGAACGAGCTCGATAAAAAATACAAAATCACCAACGAAGAATATGGAATGGGTGATTTTATTGAGGATTTAAAGAAAAACGGATACTTAAAAGACGATAACCAAAACGGTGGGTTTAACATTACCGCAAAATCTGAACAAACGATTCGCCAATCGGCACTCGAAGAAATTTTTGGGAAATTAAAAAAAGCAGGACGAGGTCAACATAAAACTCCATACTCTGGTGTAGGCGACGAAAAAAATGCAGAACGCAGGCAATTTGAATTTGGCGATGCATTGGATCGAATAGACATGACCCAATCTATACACAACGCTCAAATAAACCATGGCATTAATGATTTCCATTTAACAGAGCGGGATTTAGAAGTGGAAGAAATGGATTACAAAACACAATCGTCGACAGTATTGATGATTGACATTTCTCACTCCATGATTTTATATGGCGAAGACCGCATTACCCCTGCCAAGAAAGTGGCCATGGCTTTATCAGAATTAATAAAAATAAAATACCCGAAAGATACGCTAGACATTATTGTATTCGGAAACGATGCATGGCCAATTGAAGTAAAAGATTTGCCATACTTACAAGTGGGACCATACCACACCAATACGTATGCAGGTTTAGAGCTGGCTACTGATATTTTAAGAAGAAGAAAAACGAGCAACAAACAAATTTTTATGATAACCGATGGTAAACCATCCTGCCTAAAAGAAGGCGCGAAGTATTATAAAAATAGTGTGGGCTTAGATCGAAAAATTGTGAACAAAACATTGAACATGGCCGCGCAATGTAAAAAATTAAAAATACCGATCACCACTTTTATGATTGCTAAAGACCCGTATTTACAGCAGTTTGTAAGGGAGTTTACACTTACCAACGGAGGTAAAGCATTTTACAGTTCCTTAAATGGATTGGGTGAATATGTGTTTGAAGATTACGTTAGAAACAGAAGAAAAAATATAAAATAGAACTATGAAAGATCTACAATCGATCAAAACTTTTGCTGAATTAAAAAAATCAGGATACAAGAGCCGAAGCATTAAAGAAGAGATGCGTGAGAATTTATTACTTCGCTTAAAAAACGACCAAACATCTTTTGAGGGAATAATAGGCTTTGATGATACGGTAATTCCTGAAATACAAACTGCAATTTTATCAAAACACAACATACTTTTATTGGGATTACGTGGGCAAGCAAAAACAAGAATTGCAAGAACTTTGGGAATGTTGCTGGATGAATATGTTCCATATATAGAAGGTTCGGAATTATTCGAAGATCCATTCCACCCCATCTCATGGTATGGCATACAAACACTTGAAAAATTTGGAGATAAAACTCCCATTGCATGGCT
>JAGVEE010000358.1 GCA_020058405.1 Sphingobacteriales bacterium | reverse complement strand
ATCTGCTAATAATGCTTGGTTACCAGTAAATGATAAAGTAGCACTTGCTGTTTTATTTACATCGTATTGTGTTGTAGTTGCAAATACATTGCTAGAACCTGTGTACCATAATTTAACATTTGTTACATCTGCTAAATTAGTTGTACCAGTCATAGACAGGTTAAAGTTTGTTGCAGCTAAATTGCCATCGCAACCTCTTGCAACAACTTTCACTCCTAATATATTATTATTAGTAGTATTTGGTTGTACGTCTGTTAAAATTGCATGGTAAGATGCACTTGAATCATATACTAATTGAGTAGGTAAAATTCTGATTTTGTAATCTTCCGTTTCACCCCAAGTATAGGTACCACATGAACTGTTTGGAACAGTTGAAACTGTTTCAATTAATACAATACGCATTCTTAAAAATCCTGTATCTGATGTACAAGGTATAGTAAACGTAGTGGTAGTTCTATTTGGATTCGGATTTGTTGTTGACAATGGAGTGTTTAATTGAGCTAAATCAATTGTCTCTCCCGGATCAGCAAATGAACCGTTGTTGTTATAATCGATAAAGGCTGTTGCATGTGTTGAGTATGCAGAACCAGACCAAATACGACCTAATCTTAAATTGTATTTATCACCTTTATACATAGTTGGTACGGCTACACTAGTAGAATCGTGCCAGTTAGTGTATAATTTATTACTTGTTGCTGCTTGTGCTAACCAAGGGCTGTCTACACCATTACTTAACAATGTAGCTTGAGTTGCAAAATCAAATATCGAAACGTTTCCAATATCATCATCCGCTGTACTTGTTGCGTTAGATGCACAGTAAGATATAATAGTACTAATGTAATTTGTTCTTACAGTATCATCAGAACCACCAAGGTTTCTAGCAGTTAATTTAACTGTAAATGGACCCCTTGCCGTAAATTGTACAATTGGGTTTTGCGACGAATCGTTTGTACCGCTCATGTAAATTACATTGTTCGGAGTGAATTCCCATTTCCATTTATCTGGAACGTTTGATGATTGATCTGTAAAGGTTACCGAAGTTGGTGCACCACCAATATTTGGAGTAGTTGTGCTAGCACTGAAGTTAGCTACTGGTTTTTGTGGCACTAAAGTCACAATTCTTACAGTATCTGTATTTGTACAAGTTCCATCGCTAATAGAAACAATAAACTGATATGTACCAGGAGTTGTTAATGTTGTAGATGGGTTTAATATGTTAGTTGCAGATAATGTTGCACCTCCAGTAGTTGTCCATGCAATCGTTCTTGGTGGATTGTATGAGAACAAAATATCTGGACGAGCTGAATTAGCTAAAGATCCTGTTGCTGTTGCACAAACCGCAGCTGGTGTTTGGTTATCTATGTTATTGTAAGTAGAACTTGCATATGAAGTATTACTAGATTTTACATAATAGGTAGTTGTTAAACCGCCTGCTGTTTGATCAGACCAACATACCGTAACATATATATTTGAAGTTCCGTTCCAAATGAATGGATTAGCTAACGCAAATGAGTTAGTTCCATATGTTGGAGTGTAATTTGCAGGACCAAAAACCGTATTTGAAGGAGTAAGGTAAGTGGTAGTCATTGTACTTACATTTGTACTATCTAAGTATAATGTAAATCCTGGCTGTGCTGTAATTGCACCAGTAGTCGTATTAACATCAAAAGTTAAAGCTGTAATTCCACCTGCTGGTAAGCCTGCTGACAATAGCTCAGATGCTCTGTATAAAAACTGGCGTTTATTACCTCCCCATCCTCTATAAAAAGGAGTAGTATTAATGTTATTTAAGTTGTTGTTTACTCCTGGGTTTACATTAGTAGGAGTTGGCTTAGCATTAAACTGTACAAATGTTCCAGCATTAACAGAGTCAGAACCGGCATAACCCGCATCGATGAATAATGAAGCATCTTTGTAAGTAGTACCAATGTATGATTTTGAATTAGGAATAGTTGCAGAGTCATTTGCTAATAAATTCCAAGAAACTTGTATGCTTGAGTTGGTAGAGTATTGAGCAGGAATTGTTCCTGTCCAAACATTCGACGCACCTCTTGTCATGTTTATTGGAGTTTGTGAAACTCCATTTCTTGTCCATAAAATTCTAGAAGTTGCTACACCAGAAGCATCTGTAATGGTTGCCGTAATAACGTGTGGCAATGCATTACATTGGAATGTGTTTGGTGTAATATTTACGTTCGTAATGGTAGGACCAGCAAAGTCTCCTGCTACTGCAGTAAACGTTCCTTCGTCTGCACCAATATCTGGCGTATTTACATTTCTTGTGTTTCCATCAAAATCCACTGTAACAAATGGCTCAGACGATGCGCCACCTTCTACTCTTGTAGGAGTGCTCGGGTTAATGTGTAAATCGTAAGGAGCATTTAGTGTATTTAAAAATGGAACATCTTCAGATAATGAATTAGATTCAGCAGGAGCCAATCTTGATTTTAACTGATCGATGGTAGTATCCACATTTGTTCCATCCCAATAAAAAGGAGTAGTATTTGTAGGACTTGCTGTTGTATAATAAATATTGTTATTCATTAATGAATTTAAACCAGAAACCGTAGTTGACGATCTTCTTAATGCTACCGATTTGTTTGGAGCAACTGGTACAACTTTATTAATGATAATGTTATTTCTTAAATCTAAATTGGTAGGGGTAGTACCTACAAAAATACCGTCGGCACCAAAGCCGTTTGCATTTGTAGTTGTACTTGTACCTGCAATGTATACACTATTGTTGTAAACACTAGCATCAGTAGAGTTAATCCATATACCTCTAACAGCAGATGCAGTAGTTGAACTACTCCAACTGTTTAATACGGTATAATCATGCAACATGTTGTTGTAAACTCTGTAACCTGTACCAGATAATAAGTATATACCCGCTAATGTTACAGATCTTGCAGAGTCCATTTTGTAACGACCCAATTCGTTTCTGTAAAAATTAGTAGTATCACCACTAGCTAAGTATACACCATAAGTAGTTCCACCACCCTGTGTGTAATATCTTGTGAACTTATTGTTGTAGATATTTCTGTTTGTAGATGTACCATTAGAAAAATATGCACCCCACACAACACCAGTACCATTAGTATATAATGAGTCAATTGTGTTGTCGTAGAAATCTAAAGAAGAACCCGCTCCAGAAGAAAAGTCATAATATCCATATAATGAACCGGTGTGACCAGCTTTAAAGAAAATATCTCTTACTCTATTATTGTAAAAAGTTAATTTACTATAACCGGTCATGTAAAATCCGTTGAACGAACCTGCACCAGTTGCAGAAGATCTTCTTGAACCCTCCACTACGTTATTGTGTACAATTGCATTTGTAATAGTATTACTTGCACCTACATAAAAAGCCCAAATGGTACCATTAATTGTATTGTTTACGTATTTATTATGTCTTACGTATAAAGTTTTAGGTGCACCTGCTGGATAAATACCATACAAAGATGAAGTGCTACTAAAAGCCATATTTTGTAATGTGTTACTATCTACTGTTACCACACTATTGGTACCAGATGCTGTTCCTAAAATATATAAACAATAGTATGTAGACGTACCTGTACTGTTTAAGGTAATGGTATTAGAATTAAATGTTAAGGTTGTATTTGTTCCACCATTGTTATAAATACCATATAATGTAGTGGTGTTACCTGTACCACCATTTATAGTATTTCCTCTAACAATCGCAGAGTCTTGGTTGTTTGTATATATACCGTAACATACAACTGAAGAACCTCCAAAATTTTCTACTAAGTTGTTTAATACAACGTTGTTGTTATCTAGAAAGTTAAAAGGTGCAGTTGTATGCGCAAAACCATTAGCATATATTGCATGGTATGTACCAGAAAAAGTATTACCTACATATAAGTTGTTTTCAGAACGTCCGCCTTCAGAAGTAACTGTAATTGCTGTACCTGTAGAACCTAAGTTCGATTGATAAATACCAATGCTATATGCATTCGCTTTATCTAAAGAAAACGTACAGTTTTTAACAGTAATGTTTTTACAAGCATCTGTTGCTGATTTAGTCAACATAATACCGTACTCTGTACGAGTTGTATTTGTTGAAGCTCCAGACTGGCCAGAAAATGTTAAACCATCAAAAGTTACATAATCAGTACCTACAACTTTAATAACAGCATCGCCATTATTTCCATAAGTGGTAGTAGCTACTGTTCCAACTTTGGCTCTAATTAAGGGATTTGAACCCGTACCAGAACGTTGGAAAATAATTGGCTTTGTTGCATCCGACGTAGTTGTCGTTAATACAATGTCTGCCGTTTCTGTAAATGTTACACCTGCTGCAACATTAAAGGTTACCCCGCCTGTACCAACACCCACAGCATTCAAGTCTAATACAGCTTGAGCTACCGAGAAGTAATTGTTTGCTCCAGATCCTGCGGGGTCGATTGTTTTCGTACCCGTAAGCTGAGCATACAGACCAGATGAAAGGAACAAGCCTACTAATAATAGTAAAACTGTTTTCATTTGTTTGTAAAAATTAAAACTCATAAACGATTGATTTAAGTATGGTATTCTTTTGTTTAATTAATTGCGATTTACCTACAAAAGCTTCAAAAAAAACTTATGTATAGTTTTGCAATTTAGAAATTAATTATTGTGCTGCAAAAAAAATATTACAAAAAAATTAAATTAATATGACAAATTCTAAAAACATTATAAAGAAAAGACAAAAACACTAAAACACAAATAATATAAAGAATAATATTCTGTGTTTTAGTATAATTACCATAATATTATTTTTATATTAAATAATTATAAAATATTCCAGTTTTTAGTGTGTTAAAAAATCATTGTTATTAATCACAATATATTTATAATCAAGAATTTATGTTTGTGTAAAAATATATCTAATTATCTATCAATTGTTTAAACATATATATACTTGTTTTGTGAGTGATTTTTGTGCTTTTTGGGTTTACAAATTCCTACTAAAATAGCATTACACATGATGGGTAATATTGGAATGGATGTGCTAAGATTGTGTACCTTCAATCCTCGCTGAACCTTATCTTTTTTAGAATACAAATTCGAATGTTCTATTAGCTATTCATCTCTTGTTTTATGCTTATTAAGTATTGAGTTTATGCCTATTTGATATAAGGTTTATGCTTAGTGTACATAGAGTAGAATGGGGTTATAATCATTATAGCACGGCACAAGTACAGTATAAGTATGGCATACGAACGTAAGAGGCCAGATTGTAAAACTATTTTGTTTGCCATTGCATGTTTTAATACTCGATAAACCGTTCGTTAATTAGTCCCTCAATTCAGATTGGTTTAATTCATAAAACACTAATTAGAATTAATTGAAAAAACAATTAAATACAAATGCAAGAGTATATATATTGATATTTTAAAAGGCTTATGAAACGAACCTTGTAATCTTTCATTTGCAATATCCATCTATTGTGACCAACAAAGATCAGGGTTAATAATTACCCAAACATGTATTCGTGTTCCACGTGGAACGCTATCTTCAATACAAATATTAAATAATTATATTTGTATAATGTTTCACGTGAAACATGGTTAGTTTAATTGTTTAAAAAATAATATGAATCAAAAATACAATGTGATTGTGGTTGGGGCAGGACATGCGGGATGTGAGGCAGCAGCAGCGGCAGCTAATCTTGGCTCTAAGGTTATGTTGATTACGATGAACATGGGTGTAATTGCTCAAATGTCATGTAACCCTGCAATGGGTGGAGTGGCAAAAGGACAAATAGTGCGAGAGATTGATGCAATGGGTGGTTACTCAGGAATAATATCGGATAAAAGCACTATTCAGTATAGGATGTTAAATAGGTCTAAGGGACCGGCGATGTGGAGCCCAAGAACACAGAATGATAGAATGAAGTTTGCGGAGGAGTGGAGAATTGCATTGGAGAGAACTCCTAATGTAGATTTCTGGCAAGATATGGTAACAGAAGTTAAAGTAGAAGAGGGTAGAGTTTGTGGGGTGATTACTTCCTTAGGAGTAGAGTTTGATGCAGATGCAGTGGTATTAACGAATGGTACCTTTTTGAATGGTGTCATTCACATAGGTGAAAAGAAATTCGGGGGTGGTAGAACTGGTGAGAAAGCAGCAACTGGTTTAACAGAGCAATTAACGGGTTTGGGCTTTGAAGCTGGGAGAATGAAAACGGGTACGCCTCCAAGAGTTGATGGTAGGACTCTTGATTATTCTAAAATGGAAGAACAAAAAGGAGATGAAAATAGAGGTCAGTTTTCCTATTTAGATATTGAAAGACCTGTTGACCAAAGAAGCTGTTATATTACGTATACTAATGAGGCCGTACACGAAACATTAAAAGAGGGATTTGAAAAGTCGCCGATGTTTACAGGTAGAATTAAAGGTTTGGGACCTAGGTATTGCCCATCAATAGAAGATAAAATAAATAGGTTCGCGGAAAGAAACAGACATCAAATATTTGTAGAACCAGAAGGTTGGAATACGGTTGAGATTTATGTAAACGGTTTTTCTACATCTTTACCAGAAGATGTACAATACAAGGCAATGAGATTAATACCAGGTTTTGAAAATGCAAAAATGTTTAGACCTGGTTATGCCATTGAATATGATTATTTCCCACCTACTCAATTAAGCTTAACATTGGAAACAAAGCTAGTGGAGAATTTATACTTTGCAGGACAAATAAATGGAACTACTGGATATGAAGAAGCTGCTTCGCAAGGTTTCGTGGCTGGTATAAATGCTCATTTAAAAATAAACGAAAAAGATCCTTTGATAATGAAAAGATCTGAATCGTATATTGGTGTATTAATTGACGACCTTGTGACTAAAGGAACGGAAGAGCCGTACAGAATGTTTACCTCTAGAGCTGAACATAGGTTATTATTACGACAAGATAATGCAGATATTAGGTTAACAAAATTATCATACGATTTAGGATTGGCTTCTGAAGAGAGATTGAATAGAGTAAATCAGAAAATAGAAAATACAGAGAAAATAATAAAATACCTAAAGAGTAAGAGCATTGAGGCGGATATCGTTAATTGTATACTATTAGAAAAAGGAACAAATGAAATTCCTCATAGCGTAAAATTAATTAACTTATTATTGAGACCACAAGTTGAGTTAATAGATTTAGTAAAAGCTGATAAGGAATTACAGACTTTGGTATCGACGATGAAAAAAGAAGATATTGAACAAGCTGAAATAAATATAAAATACGAAAGCTATTTGAGCAAGGAAATGGAAATGGTCGATAAATTAAAAAAATTAGACGATAAAAATATTAATCCTGAATTCAATTATAATAATTTGATATCTTTATCAAAAGAAGCAAGAGAAAAACTAATGAAGATAAAACCTCGTACATTAGGTCAAGCATCTAGAATTTCTGGAGTAACTCCAGCTGATGTTAGTGTATTAATGGTACATATGAATAATTAACATATTGAATATAAATAAGTTATATAAGATTTACGCTCTCAACATAGTATTTCTTACTCTATTGTTATGCGCTTGCAGTACTAGAAATGATGCTGATGTTACTGTTATGGTAAAAGTTAAATGCGTATATAATTCTGGTGATGAAGCTCGATTTGAGAGTAACACTTATCACTATT
>JAGVEE010000262.1 GCA_020058405.1 Sphingobacteriales bacterium | reverse complement strand
CCATACACAATACTTTTTTTATAACCCCAAGATCCCACTAAATCTTTTCCTTGCGAACTGCCAATAATAAATAGGAGCAAAGCGCCTATGTAATAGGCAATGTAAAAAGCATAGTCTACTAACTGACTCTGAAACTGATCTAATTGGAAATAATCTTTACAGAATGGAATAAATACTCCATTTCCTGCAGCAATAAATCCCCAGAAAAAGAATACCGTTACTAAAGTGCTTAATGCACCGTTATTGTTTGTTTGCTTAGTTTCTACGCTATTTGCTTGCATGTTTAGTTATTTGGTTATTTGGTTATTGGTTATTGGTTATTAGTTATTAGGTTATTGGTTATTAGAATTTAGTTATTAGAATTTAGAATTTAATGTTTAGAATTTAGTATTTAGAATTTATATTTCCCAATATATAAAGTATTGTGTTGAAGTTCAAAAAAAAAAGCTGAACTAATTAAAGTTCAGCTTTTTTTAAAATTTTATTAAATAGAGGATTATTACATTTTAACTATGCGAGTTACATGGTTCGCAACTTTAACTAGGTACATGCCTTTGTTTAAATTACGAATATCAATACTTGCATTTCCAGTTAACTCGTAGCTCTCTACTAATTTTCCTTGTAAATCAAAAATACTTACTTGGTTAGTTTCGTTTACGTTCAATCCTGTAAAATGTAATACATCTGTACTAGGGTTAGGATATATGCTGATGTTAGCATTCTCATTGTTGTTTACACCTACTAATGGTTTTTTACTGCAATACACATTGTCAATATAAACAGTACCTAATCCTGAAGGTAATGCCGAGAATATTAATTGTGCAATATGAGATCTAGTAGTTAAACCTGTAAAATCAGAGAACGGAATGTGTAGGCTATTCCATTGATTTTGCGCCGGTGTAAATAACAATTCGTGTTCTTTGTCATCTCCACCACCAAAAGCAGCATCAGCACCAAAGTCCACTAATTTAACTCTAAAGGTAGTAATGTTTGGTGTCCACATATCAACGTGGAAGGTATCCATACCACTTGCATTAATTAAGTTTGCACCTGTACTTTCTACGCCTACAAAATCTAAGGATGTATATTTCTTAGTATCGTTACCTTGTATTTGCATTTCTGTTAATACAGCGCTAGACCATGAAGTTCTCCAAGTATCAACTGCTACGTTAGTATATTTATTACTGAACATAGAAATTACATTGTTCGTTGCCGAAGTAGGGCTTGGTGCTGCTGTGGTAGGTTCTAATACTACTGTAGCTTTGCTGAAATAAACATTGTCAATAAATACATGTGCCGAACCAGCAGGTACTGCAGATAAAATTAATTGAGCAATGTGTGCTTTACCCGTAAGGTTAACAAAATCTGTTAATAAAATATCATAAGAATTCCAGGTGTTTAATGCAGGTGTGAAAGCTAATTCGTGCTCCGAATCATCGCCGCCACCAAATGCACCGTCTGTTCCAAAATCAACTAATTTAATTCTGAACGTTGTAGCATTATTTGTCCATACATTCATATGGAAACTAGTCATATTTGTTGCATTAATCATGTTCGGACCTGTAGTTTCAATGCCTACAAAATCTAAGTTTGCATATTTCTTAGTATCGTTTCCTTGTATAGCTGTATCAACCAATGTAGCGTTAGACCATGAAGTTCTCCATGTATCAACGTTTACGTTTGTATAAGCATTACTGTACATCGATATTACATCTGTACTTGGTTTTGTTGGAGTAGGCGCTGCAGTTGTAGGTATAATTATAACTGGTGCACTTGTTCTGCTAAAGTATACGTTATCAATATATACAGTTCCCGAACCTGTTGGCACACCTACTAATATCATTTGAGCTAAATGCGCTCTGGTAGTTAAATTTGTAAAATCAGATAATGGTATTGCTAATGTGTTCCATTGGTTTAATGTAGGTGTGAAACTTAATTCATGCTCTTTATCATCGCCACCACCAAAGGCTGCATCCGCACCAAAATCAACTAATTTTACTTTAAAGGTTGTAAGGTTTGTAGTCCACATATCTATATTTAATGAAGACATAGAATCTGCATTAATTTGATTCGTAACCGTTTCAATTCCAACAAAATCTAATGCCGAATACTTTTTAGTATCGTTACCTACTATGGTAGTATCTGTTAACGTTGCACTCGACCATGAAGTTCTCCATGTATCAACCGTTACGTTTGTATATGCATTACTAAACATCGATTTTACATCAATTGCTGGTTTAGTAGGCGTAGGTGCAGCCACTGTTGGTGCTGTTACTGCTGCAATGTTTGATTTGCTGAAATACACATTATCAATAAATACAGTACCAGCGGCAGTAGGTTGGCCTACTAAAATTAGTTGTGCAATATGTCCTCTAGTAGTAAGATTTGTGAAATCAACTAATGGAATGCTAAAAGTATTCCATTGATTTAACACAGGGGTAAATGTTAATTCATGCTCTTTATCATCGCCACCGCCGAAAGCTGCATTCGCACCAAAATCAACTAGTTTAACTCTAAAAGTGGTTACGTTTGTTGTCCATACATCAATATTAAAGTGTTGCATAGAATCAGCATTAATTTGATTCGTAACCGTTTCAATTCCAACAAAATCTAATGCCGAATATTTTTTAGTATTGTTACCTACTATGGTTGTATCTAATAATGTTGCATTAGACCATGAAGTTCTCCATGTATCGACTGTAACGTTTGTATACGCATTACTAAACATAGATATTACTTGGTTTGCAGCTTTAGTAGGAGTTGGAGCTGCAACAGTAGGAGCGGTAACTACAGGT
>JAGVEE010000375.1 GCA_020058405.1 Sphingobacteriales bacterium | reverse complement strand
TTTAGCTTGTTCCTAGCAGGATCTAAATCTATTGCAATACCCCAAGAGTGCTTGCTCCAATCTTTACCGCCTCTCATTAATCTAAAGTTAAAACATCCGCCAAATAAATCAATACCTAATTCTTTTATTTTTGCATAACCATATACTCTATGTATTTCGTTAAACACATTTAAAAATTTATCCGCTACATCTTTATGGCATCTCATCCTTGTAACCGTAGTGTCAAGATCCCAAGCTATTCTCATTGGGTATGGCAATTGTATTGTAGTTAAATAACCTTCTCCTGTAACATTTGGTTTACCGTATTTAGCTATTGTTTCTCTAGTCGTCATATAATTAAATATCTTTACTGTTACTTTTATTTTTCATAGTCTCGAATATTTTTAATCCGGTATATAATATAGAGAACACCAACAACACTATTTTAAGAGTGTTTTCAATGTTTGAAAAGCTTAATGCCATTGACACAGTGTTTATAATTCCTATTTTTAGATCGTTATTCGACATGCTTACTTTTATATATACGTTCCACAATATCTGTCACTCCTTGCAGCGATATATATGCTGTAGCTATTACCACCCAGTCATTGCTTTCTATGCTGCCAGAAAATAAAGCAGCAGAGGCTATTGCAAATACCGTTAGCTTTCTACTAACCCATTTGCTTAAAAACAAATCTATTTTTTCTTTTCTACTCATTATCTTCCTTGTGCTTTATAGGATTTTTTGTAATTCTTAGATTGCTTTAAACTAGATGTTTTTGATTTTGAATGAACACCTGGTCTACTTATTTTCTTCTTCTCTAACTTAATAGATTCGTTTTTTGCTTTAGCCATTATTCTTCAATTGTGTCTTCAACATCTGCAGGTTCAACTTCTGCATCTTCAACGATTGGCTCCGGTGTTGGTTCAGGAGTCGGTTGAGGAGGTACAGGTGGTACATATTCTCCTGTAATTACAAGATTAAGTTGTTCTGCAATCCAATCCCAAGCATAGTTATCTACTGTCCAATCAGTGTACGCTTCCCCTGTCATAGTCAAGTTACCTTGAGCTAATTGAGTATTTGCGTTTTCAGCTAATAGTTGATAGTAAAAAGTTGCAGATGTATTCAATGTTACATTTACTGCATAAGCATTTAAGATAGTTGCTGTCTGTGTTGTTCCGTTATCCCAAATGGATACTGCTTCAATTGTTTTCATTATTTATTTATTTATTCATTTATTAATTTGCTAATTTAATCTAGTTAGGTAAACATATTGTTCTGCTCCAACCCATGAAGGATTGTATCCATTTATTTTTAATCTAATAAACCAACCATTGGTTGATCCTTCATTAATTGTTGTTGATTCCGTAACACCATTAAAAAACATAACACTTAAAGTTAGTGAGCCAATTCCGCTAGAATCGAAGGCTGCTGTTTGAGAATAAGAAATTAATCTTCTAACGCTACCTCCTATAAAGCCAGTAGTTACACTTATGTATCCAACGTAATTAGCTTTATAAGCACTACTCCCTCCATTATTAGGATTTCCTCCAAAAGAAATAAAATACATGGAGCTTGTGCCAAAAGCGTTATTATCAATGCCAGTATCTATAATTGAAGTTGTTCCGCTAGTGCTTGTTTGGTTATATGACGCACCCAACAAAGTGTTAGTAAATAAAGCGCCATTGACCCTAGTATTACCATTTACTTGTAACCTAGACCCTGTATCATTATTTCCTGTGTTTATACCTATATTACCGTTAGGAAATATACGCATGCGTTCAATTGCAAAATCACTATCTCCATTTCCATTAGAAAATATAATTGGAGCTACTTCGGCAGCTACTCTAATACCGCCGCTTCTAATTCCATATAAATTTGTTTGATTTGAAGATATAGTTCCGTAATTGAAATTACTATTTGTATTAAATAAAACAGTTCCTATTGATACAGAACTTCCATTATGTGAAAATAGCTCTAAACCTGAAGAAGAAAAAATAGCGCTTGAGCCATTTGTAACTCTTATTCTAGTACCAACGCTTGCGGTGTCATCTCTAATGTCGAGCTTACTGCTAGGATTTATATTCCCTATACCCACGTTGCCAATTGAATTGATACGCATACGTTCTTCTAAAACATTACTTGCATTTGCATTATAAAAACGTAATTGGCTACCATTCGTATTACTTGCTACATCTATAGCTTCAATCCTTGCTCTATTTTCTTGAGCAAAACCTAAAAAATTTAACTGCGTTAATTGGGGGTTTGCATTTGTCCCCGGTGTTGAGTTTGATATGCTTATTGAAGTTGTTCCACTTCCTAAAACATTAAGTTTACCGATCGGGGTATCTGTTCCTATTCCTACATCTGTGTTAAATATAGCTGTATTATAATCTAATATAAAAGGATTTTTAGCTGCTCCTCCTGCTGTATTATTATAAAAAAATCTAAATCTTTGACCGTTAGAAGCGTGAGGAATAGCGTTATCTCCTAGCTCAAAAACCATTTCTCCTTGGTCTAATACAGGAGTATTACCGTATATTCTCCACCAATCATTACTAGCCATTGTCTGACCAATATACACGTTTGTTCCGCCTACAACATTATTAGGATTTAAAAGTACGTTACCGCTACTTTCTGTAAGTGCCTCTGTTAATTGCCCTAAATTTCTATTTAGTCCCATATTATTTGTTTTCTAAAATTTCTAATCTAGCAGTTAATTCTTGGATAGCCGCTACTAATACAGGTACTAGTTTTGAATAGTCAACACCTTGCATTTGTTCAGCGTCCTTTTCGCCTGTTACCGCATAAGGTATAACCTCTTGTAACTCGTGAGCAACTACACCGTACATTCTATCTTCACAAGATTTCCATTTATAGTCATAAGTTTTAATTTGTGAAACTAAATCTAAGCCTGAATAATCTTTAAAATCTTCTTTTAACCTATAGTCAGATGTTGTGTTATAAGTTACGCCTGTTGTACCTGATTGACCAATTGATCCAATTACAGAAGTATTTACGTAGAAATTTACAAAACCTGATCCATTTACATTTGAGGTACTATGATATAACTCTACAACTCCGTTAAAAGAACCAACCCCGGGACTCGCGTAATTAAATTTACCTGTATTGTTTGTTGTTGTATCTCCAATAGTTACATTGCCACCTGAAGTGATACGCATACGTTCGGCTCCACTTAATAATGAACCATTTGGAGTACCTGTGTCTTGCGTGTAAAATCTTAAGTCTCCACTAACGTTTCCTGTATTAAAACTAGCAGTTGCGTAACTTCTAATTGATCCTATTGCTCCTGAGCTATTTACAGACGCATCGTTTGATCTAAAAGCTAATACACCTATTAGGTCTCCGTTATTAACATCTGTAGACCCTGTTCCTACTCCTACATATCCGTCTGAAGTGATACGCATACGTTCATTATATGACGCTCCTGTATTAAATGTTATTTGTGAATTTGTTATTATTCCAATAGCATTAGATGATGAATTTGAGCCCCCATTTATAGAAACATAAGCAGTTGTATCTGAATTTGACAATATTAATCTTCCGCTTAAATCTCCTCCTCTAATTCTTGCATCTGAATTTGTAACGTGCATATTTCCACTAACCGCAAGTCTTACTCCGAAATCAGTTGTTGTGCCTATAAGTACATTTCCGTCATTTCTAATCAAAAACAAACTATTCCCTGAAGAATTAGCTGCTTCAAAAGCAAAAGCAGAAGAATCATTCGTAGTACCTCTTACACTTAATCTACCTGCTAAACCACCTGCTCCAACGGTTAATGATGTAGCAAACCTACCCGTTCCATTAACATCAAGTCTAAACCCTGCGTCTGACGGAGATGGTCCGATAAATACGTTTCCGCTTGAGAAGATACGCATACGTTCTGTAGCGTTTGTATTAAATGTTAAAGGAATAGAAGTAACTGTGCCAACATCAAAACTTCCTGAACTTGCAATTGCATAACCGTAAGTGGTATTCCCTGCCTGCCACTCAATTATAGAACTAACACTGTTATTTACAGCTAAATTAGTTCTATTTGCTGCTGTAAAATTAAATGTTGTAGTTCCAATACCTGTATTACCTGCAAAATAACCACCTCCCGTTCTTGAAACACTAAAGAGCTCAGTAGGGTTTCCACAAGAAATAATCTTACCAACCCCTCTGTAGTCTATTTTTAAAGCGTCTCCGAAATTTGAAGTGTTAGTGTTACTAATAAGAATACCTCCTAAAGAAGGTGACGTGTCTATTATAGATAATTTTGCTGATGAAGTTCCCGATGCTCCAATGATAACATTTGTTCCGTCATCAAAAATTGAACTATCACCTAACGTAGTAATTCCTGTAAACTTAGCTACTCTATTAGCAGTACCCGATACACCGTTTATAGAGCCTATGTACTTAACAATACTTATCTGAGCATTTAACGTAGCCGGCTGAGCTAATACTACAGTAGTTCCGTTGGTCGCTGTAAACTCGCTAGGGTTTAATTTAGAACCGTTGTAGAAAACATCTATCTGACCAACATCGTAAGTTGTTGTAAACGTTGTTTGCCCCGCCGTAGCCGTAAAGTTAACCTCTACCCTAGAATTTAAAGCTGTAGATAAAGAACCGTCTGCTTTTACATATTGATCGGAACTACCTGTTATGTATGAAGGCGTAGTGCCTGACATCCTAACAAACCCTGTTCCGTTTAATTGATTTTGTTTGTTGTTTAATTGTGTTTGAATAGAACTAGTAACTCCTTTTACATAACTTAATTCTGTTAAATTTGGATAGGTAGCAGTTGATAAAGAACCAATAGTTCCAGGATTACTCCAATATGTTAAGGCATTAGTCGTTCCTGTAAGAGTACCTGTTGATCCTGAAGAATCACTATAAACCATACCGGCTCCAAAAGTTGTAACTTTAAGTAAAGTGGTTTGCAGTTCAGGCCCTACTATTTTTACAGATGGAGTCGAAGTAATTGTGCTTCCTGTTGAGTTAAAAAAAGCAACTTCTGTATTTCCGCCCGTCCCTGTAACGGGATTAGTTAAAGCGTTTTGTTTATTATTAAAAGTTGTCCAATCGGTTGAACTTAACGCTCCATTTTGAGTAGAAGTAGCTAATCCCAAAGATAAAACTTGGCCTACTAAACTCAGTCCATTTGCAGTACCTATTGTCACAGGACTATGCAAGTCGCTGGTCAAAGCTAGTGTGCCTGAAGCATTAGGAAATGTATAATTTCTAGAGCTATAAGGAAATGTAATGTTACTATAGAATGTGTTCCCCGCATTCGTAGCGCCTATAGTTAAAATATTAGGACTACTTGACGTTAAAAATATAGGACTGCTTATACCATTGTTCAAAGTTAATGTTCCAGCTATATTTGTTCTTATTGCAGAAAAAGTTTTTTCACCTGTAATCGTTTGGTTACCGGTTAATTTAACAACTTCGGCATCGTTAGCAGGTGTGTATCCTAGCCAGCCAGCTATTGTTTTGTTTACCCACAATGTCCCATTAAAACCAAGAATGTCTCCATTTACTGGCACATTAGTTTTAATATCTACATCGTGTATTTCGTTTAATTCGAATCCATTTTGTACTTTAACAAACACCTCGCCGTTTCCAGCAGATATTTTAGTTACAATCCCTATAAATACTAAATGAGCTGGAGCGTATGGTTTATTTGCTGAGCCATATATTAAAGTACCGTTAGGTCCAAGCCAAATTGGTTCTCCAGCGGTTCTGCCCGCTGTATTAAGACCTTGTAATAAACCTTCTGTAATAACATAACCTGTTTGCGTTGTTCCTGAAGTACCTAGTTGAGTCTGCACTAAACCCATTGTCTTACTAGATGTAGCTTCGGACCCATTTCCCGCTAACCCAACAAGCATATTTGTACCGTCGGATCCAGTAACATATACAGGAGCGCCTTTTGGTATTACAGCAACTCCATTGTTTTTTACAACATGCTTTACGACAGATGTCCAATCCGCATAATTATCTATCCAAGTTACCCCGGTAGATGTCGACGAAAGAATACTGCCGGCATTACCAGAAGAACCAGCCGAGTCTTTTACCCCGGCTTGAACCTCTATGTCGCTTTTAAATTTCATATATTATATTTTATTTTTGTACCAATACTCTAATTGGATTAGTAGGAGTAGAAGCGAAAGTTATAGTTACAGTATTTACACTAGCTCTTGCCACATCTGCATAAACAGTCTCGTTTGTTACAGTGTCATATAACTGAACCATAACGTCCAATGTATTTAAGTTGTGAGTTATAGTTGACGTATTAGATATTGTTGTTGCGTACGATATAGTCGGAGGTGTGTATGTCGATGCGATTGTTATCGTATCAGTTGTCGCATTTGTTGTAATTTCAATTGCATTACCAGCAGCTAAAGTAACCGTATCGTTATTGCTGTCAGCTACAACCGTAGATTGTCCAGAAACCGCAATATTCTTAAATATATTCTGAGAAGATCCCTTATCTGTATTTGTAACCGTAGCAGTACCGTTAGAATAAGCAACTCCAGTACCATCTCCAGCATTAACATTACCCAAACCTACAGTTGTAAGTGTGGCTAAGTCAATGTTGCTTTGAACAGTTGTCCAATCGGCTAAAGTTGTAGGGGTATCTATTTTTGCTATTAAAGAATCTCCAACTCTTACTTGTTCTGTAAAAAATGTACCGTCAGTTGTAACGGTCCACATAAATCCTTTTTTGATCGTACCAGTAGGCGGACTATCTAAGTTTGGTGTATTTGTGGCTGCGTCATAGCCTCCTTGAAATACAAGAGCTCCAGCTGTAGAAGCATCTACATAAGACTTACTAGCCGCATCTGTGTTTGCTACTGGTACTGCCGGAATAGTCACTTGCCCTGCAAAACTAGACTGCCCAGTTCCTTGCACTGTCAACTCTCCAGCTAATGTAATACTGTCCTGTAATCCTATAGTTATAGATCCATTATTTCCAGTAGACTCTGTAATTTTTACTCCTGTAGAGGTACCGTTTAAAGTAACACTAGATACTATTTGTGTAGAAAGCGTCTGTTCTGTTAAATTTAACACAGCAGAATTTGCTCCGCCGGCCGCAACTGGTAAAGTATACAATGCCCCAATAGGAGTTCCCCAGGTATTGTCCCCTCTTAAAAACGTGGTGCTGCTAGGGGTTCCCGTAGCATTTAAACTAGCCTCTAAACTAATCACGTTGCTTCCAGCAGCGCTCAGGCTAGTTAGGCTAATAAATGTGCTGTTGTTTATGTTTAATTGTTTTAAAGCTATCCATTGTGCCCCGTCATGGTACTTGAATGTATTTACATTCGTTGTACTGTCAAGATATATTTGCCCTTTTGCAGCAGTAGGAGCTGTTGACGCAACCTGAACCTTAGCATTTAGCAGTTGGTTGTCGTTAATGTTTAAGTTATTTAAAAACTGTATTGCCATAGTTAGTTTAGGTATGCTTTTCCAGACTCATCTCCAGAAAATGTTATTGTTAAATTATTTTCGTCTATATATACAACATCAGCAACCCCTACTTGTCCCGTAGACAAAACCATAGTTACTGAAGGGAATTTATCTAAGTCATGCTCTATTATCCATGGATTTGCAGGCGTGTCTTGCGTAAACACAAATGTTTTATCGCCAGTTGGTATCGGGGTAAATGATATTAAATCGTAGTAATAATTTTCTTGTATATTGCCGTTTCCGCCGATGTAATCTAATGTTATTACATAGAATAGCGGATCAGTGCTCTGCTCGTAGCTTACAACTTTATAATGGCCAAATTGCGTAGCTTTCTTTTGTTGTGCCAATAAAACTTGTCCACCAACTAAGTAGTCGATGAATTCAACAACTCGCTGCGTGCTCATGTCTTCAATAGACATGATAAGATAAGTTATATTACTAAACGGCATTCCATTTCCGGCTCCGTTAATCATAGATATAGTACCACCTATTGGATTTGATGTAACAAATTTCCAAACGGTCTGCCCACCAACAGATATTTTACCTTTTCTATTTAAGTAATCAGCAATGTCTTCCATAGGGAAGTTTACTGTTCTATTACTACCATAGTCCGTTCCAAGCACCAGGTCTTTATCCTCGACATCTTTATCTATCGGATATGAATTTCCTATTGCCATATTGTTGTTTTATTATTTGTTTTGTATTTTTAACATTTATGAAAAAGTATAAATAGGGGCTCTTTTCCATGAGTTCGTCGCGATACAAATATATATAAAATTAGCATCGTATCTAATTTCCCCAGCGACCCCCGTTGAAGTCATAGTAGCTGGAGCGTCAGTTGGCAGTATAAATTTAGTAGCCGTTAACGAGCCGTCTATAGTTACGGTTTTAGCCGCAAAATCACCTCCTATTAAAGGCGCACCTGAGCTATTTGAAATATATAATTTATTGTTTATGACTATAGCGTCTGATGGCCCCGCGGATCTTCCTATATAAACATTATTTGATGAAGCTCCTATTGCATAAATTCCTGCCCCATACCCTAAAGCTGTGTTATTGGCGCCCGATACATTATTCTGCATAGCTTGCCCTCCAACAGCTGTATTATATTCCCCAATTGTATTACTTGCTAATACTCTGGCGCCTATTGATACATTGTAATTACCTGTTGTATTATTAAACAAAGATTGCGTTCCTAATGCGGTATTTTCAACTCCTGAAATATTAGCTGACATAGAAGCCCAGCCTATCGATGTATTAAAATTCCCTTGAGTATTAAACCTTAATGAATTAAGACCTATTGCTGTATTTCCTCCTCCAACTGTATTGGCACTTAAAGCTCTATATCCAATTGCTGAATTTGCGTCTCCAGTTGTATTAGACCTTAATGCAAGATCTCCAAATGCCGTGTTTGTTGCTACATTACCTTTACCGTTATTCCATACAGTCAAATCCGTTGAATTAAATTCTAATGAACCAATTGTTGGGTATTGCGGAATATTTAAAACATTTCCAACTAACGTAGCGGGACCTGAAGTACCATTCGTAGTTAAAGTTATTAGTCCACCTCCTTCTCTAATATCGGATACCCTAAAACTTTTTGTTTGGTATATAGGATTACCACTTGGCGCAATGTTTGTTACACCTAATAATAGATCTGTATCTTTAATATTGTCGTTTATAGGGTAACTTTGTATTATTGCCATGTATACCTATGTATTAACAATTCCACTTGTCTAATGCAAGCTTTTTCCTTGTTGGTTCTCCATTTGGTTTTTTCATAGGCCCAGGCATACCAGACATACGTGCACAGAAAGATTTTCTACGTTTAGCGTCTTTGCTACCTGGTTTTAATTCCGACGGTTTTTTAGTAACCGCTGTTTGTAGCTTAGACCCCGGGTTTTCTCTACGGTAACTTGCCACTCCTTTTGCATTCAATCCTCCTTTAGGATCTTTACCCTCTTTACGTGTCCAAGCCGCAGTTTTATGCAATGGACTGCATCCGCAACCTTTGCCACTACCTTCTCCAATAGTATATCCATTGTTCTTGCTTGTCCCTAATCCTTGCGGACCTATACCTTTTCCGTACATATTACTTTATTTTATATTTTTTACCGCTTTCTTTTTTAGTGCCCTCTCCCTCGTTACCCCTGTTTTGCTTTACAGATTCAAACCTGCCATCTTCATGATCGTAATCCATTCCCTTTTTACCAGGATTTTTACGATGCATTCTTTGCGCATGAGCTTTCTTAATTCGCCTATCATCGGTCTTAGCATAGGCAAGATCTCTAGCCGCTTTTTTCTTAGCCGCTAAAGGTGATAACTTCTGCTTTTGCAAAGGAGATTGTGATCTTAATTCAAATGCCATAACTATTTTTTCTTAGCTTTAATCTTTTTTGCTTCTGCAAGCATTGCTTTAGTCGGTTTCTTACCAGATCCTTTATTGTCTCTGATATTATCCCACAAGCCTCTTTTAGACATACTACCGTCTTTTCTCTTGATTAATTCCATACTATATTGTATTAGTTGCAGAGCTAGGGAATCGAACCCTATTTGGTTGGCTTATGAGACCAATGAGATACCTTACCTCCCGCTTGCGATATAGTTTCTTAATTACGCGCATTGATCAAATCTTACAGTGCGACGTTAGCCTACTACTATATAATATAACACCCTAATGTCACACTATTCGGTTAAAAAAAAAATATTGTAAAAAATTTTTTAGGGGTAGTTAATTGAATTGAATGAGATATAGAGAAATAAAGTGTTATATACCTGTTTTCAACGGCATTACCCAAAAGGGAAATCAGTTTCATTTTACCGGGTCCCCCCTTTCCGTACGTATTTCGGCATAACGTTTAGCGTTTCGGTTGTATCGAGACATATATGTTTACCTTTTCTAAGTTAACTATTAGTACAGCTGCAGCGCAGCGTAATGCGTATAGCATTATGTATAGCAACACTTGAAAGATCTTACAAGACCGACACGAATGGTATTTGATAATATATGTGTAAGTAACAAAGTAAATAACTTAATTGGATTAAGGGTTCTTACAAAACCAATACGAATAGTATTTGATAATATTAATGTAACTAAAAGTAATTATTATGGAAAGAGTAACTTTATTAAATGAATTACCTAGGCATGCACGATATTCTATTATCTATCAGTGTAGGCTAATGTTTGGTCCTGAGATCGCGACTAACTGTGTTGAAACCAATGCACCTATAACTTGTATGATACCATTTAGTAAAACAACCGAGGGTTGGGGTTATTGGAGCTACATGGCTTGGGATTGGGATCGATTAACCGGACTTACAGAATAAATACGAATAGAATTTGATAATAACAATGTAAATAATAAATAACTTAAAAATCTAATATCATGACAAATCAAGAATTATTACAACAAGCAATCGCTAAACTAAGTAAAGAAGAATTAATGGCTATCTATCCGCCGATCGAACGTGCTAACTTTGTTGTCCGTAAATCATGGCTAGGCCGTAACCAAACGATAACATTCGTTAACAAGAAAAACCAACGTGTTACCTATAATCATGACGAAGTGCTTAATGTAATGTTACCTAAGCTAAGTATTATGCCGTGTTGGATCAAACGTGAGTATTGGTCACAATCAACCGATATGCCGTCTAATGTTAGACACTTGGCTACAATCGAACAATTGGAAGTAGAAGAGGTTAGCGAATAGCCTCTTTTACAAACCGAATACGAAGTACAATTGATAATATAAATGTTAACTAGGAGGAGTAATGGTAAACTCAGGCCGACAAGGTGCCCGCAATGTAGGTTCGATTCCTACCCTAGTTTCTAATCTAAATTAAACATCATGAAAACAAACATTGAAACATTATTTACTGGTGCCGTAATAGGACTATTATTAGGAACCGGAATTGGTTTAGCGGTATTGTATGAAACAACGTCAAAACAACGCGAATATGAAGCCGATCCAAGCCCAGTGATCATCTGGAATGACGATACAGAATCAATACCACAAGATGGTGAATTAGTTCGACTTGAAATGACTCAAAACGATACAATATATATTGGACCTAACAACTAAATAAATACATTATGAAAGAATTAATTAAGTACACTAAGGAAATGATTGCTAAATACCCACGTAGGCAAGATGAAATTGAGGATCTATTTCAATTATGTATTGACGAAATAGAACAAGGCGGATCTGAGGTTCATGAGATTGAGTTATGCATGGAAGATATTCGTCAAGTTTGCAGTGACAGTAATACATTTGAAATTCTTGAGAGATTAAAGAATTATTAACTAAAAAAAGTGTGACAATAGCCTACTACTATATAACTTAATTAGCTAACGTCACCTTTTTCTACGATCTTAAATGATGCACCGAACCACGGTGTATAGCATACCTATTATCCACATCCAAATCGCAGGTATTTCTAGTTATTTTTGCCCATTTTACCCTGTAACTCACGTATAGCATTATGTATAGCACTTCTACAAAACGAATACGAGGACCATTTGATAATAATAGTGTAACCAAATAACAAATACTATGAATTTAACACTAACCGATTGGCAAGTACACCTACTTCAAGAGTTATTATTTGAAGAATTAGAGAGAATTAGCGATTATGAAGAGTTATCTGACGAATTTCAAGACATTTTGAGACAAATTAGGGAATATTATGAAAATAAGGAGTAAAGAGATTCTTTGTTATAACTGTGGTACTTTTATTTCCTATAAATAATTGACCACCCTTACAAAACGAATACGGGCTCCGTATGATAATATAAATGTAACAAATAATAACTTATATAACTATGTGTAAAATTGAGTCTTACGTGAACCCGGATTACCCCGAACGTACTTATTATAAAGCAACTTACGGAGGTGAAACATATCACCATACCGACAGGGCTATTGTCAAAAAATGGGTGATTGAGCAATTACTAACCATACCGTATAAAAAAGAAAAACAGCGTATAACCGAACGTGCTATAAATTCGTTCTATAAAAAGTAAAATTATGACAAAATTACTAAACAAACAAGTGGTTTTATATTTAGGTAGAATCATCAACGACTATCAATTCGATCGTAATAACGAAGATTACTTAGGATTTATTAATCTTGACCCTTTGAATAGTGGCAGTGATACACCTTATGCACTTGAGTTAGTTAAAAACTACAAAGATTACGAACTAATATTAGAAGCGGTTGGTATGGAATTTGATAGTATACCTAACGATGAAGAAATGATTATTAACGAAATAAACTTATAAAATTATGAAGAAATTAAATGGATTTGAAAGTTATTTAGTAATTAGTGGATTGAACAAAGTGTGTGAAGAAATGAAAGCGGATATTATTTCTTACGAAAACTCAGGTAAGTTACCTCTAATGACCACAGGTTATGTGGATATGATTATTGCCGATGCGATTAAGAAGATTGAGTTATTAACCTTAAAACAAAAGTAAGATGAAAGAATTTGAAGTAAAAGTGATTGAGACCGCTAGTAGAATAGTAACGGTTACCGCATCAAGCGCGGATATGGCTGAAAAAATAGTACGAAGAATGCACCGCGACGAAGACATAATCTTAGATTATAGCGACTTTGATTGTGCAGAGTTTGAAACAATTGGCGAACTTAAAGAACAATAATATGTATTTAAATATAACTAAAACCGATATAAATGTAATTCAAGTGGCTTTAGACCATTTGTACGAAGAACATACGGATGTATTAACGGATGCTATACGTACCGGTGATGACCGTCAAGCACGTGAGTCATACCACATACAACGTGTGATCGAAGATTTACAAGAAGAATTTAAACATCAGTTAGAACATAGCGAAAATACTAATAATAAATAATATATGGAATATAGTAGTTGTTGTGGTGCATCAAGACACCATATATGGGATGAATTGTGTGCAGAGTGTTTAGACCACTGTGAGTTTGAAGATGATGAAGACTTACAAAGCCAACACGATTAGCAAATGATAATAATAATGTAACAAATAAAAATATATACTATGCGTAAATTAATTAAACAAGTTGAAATCTGGGAATGTAGTGACTACGACCGTTATATCTATATTGAATACACTAATGGCCAAATAACCGAATTAAATTACCATCAAGGCATTTGTGAAGAATTCGACCCATACTATGCGAAAAATGACCCTGACTTACTTAACTTTTATACAGCGGTTGAAGATACATTACACCACGTTCAAGAAGATCAAGTTGACCGATTTAACTTAGCAATTGACATGCATTTCGCATACAAAAATCCTTATTAATTAATAAACCTATACAACATGGAAAAATTATTAGATACCTTAAATGCGCTTAATAAAACATACGATATGTCTCAATGGTATTGTATAACTTTATGGCCGGCGACAAATCAAGTATCTTTACAAGGTTATTATGCGGATGTTAACTTTGAAATCGCTAAAGACCTTGAAATAGAACTTGAACTACAAGGTAGTATGCTACGTGGTGAAAACAAATATTATAAAGTAACTTTAACAACTTAATTATGACTAGAAAAGAATGGTTTGATAATCAAACACCTGAAGTACAACAACAATTTAAACACAATACAAATGAAGGCAATGAAGCAGTTGATTTCTTTGACTTCTGGATAAATCAAAGCGCAGGAACAACGGAGGGTATCAGCGGAGCATTTGTTTTCTCAAATACCGCAGAAGGACATAGACACTGGATAAACATTAATCGCGAATCTTGTAAACAAATTGATTATAGCTATGAAGAATAAAATATATAACCTATTAAAAAAGTTCTATAAAGAACTACAAGAAACAGGTGCTAATGCATCTTGGGTAATGCGAAGATAAAGTATTTACAAAACCAATACGATTATTTATTGATAATATAAATGTAATTAAATAAAAATATTATGACTGAAGCAAATAAAGAAATGAATCGATTTAGTGAATGGATGCTATACACTGTTAAGTCTGTACACTACGCAAACAATGCTGGCATGTCGCGAGCTTACGAAAAAGTATACGAAAATAACTTACGTTTAACTATAAAATCTAAATAATATGAATATAAGTGAAATAAAATACCGAGCTCACTGTAAAGGTTACTCTAAAGTATTATCATTACAAAGTGACTTTCAGCGAGCAGAACGTGACTTAAAGCTAGGCTTAACAGGTGGTGTAAGTATTGAAGAGATTGAAGCAATACGTGATGGCATTGCAACAGAGATTACAGTATGGAATTATATATTTAAACTTATAGAAAACGATAACAAATAATAAATTATGAAAAGAATAGTAAAAACAGCGCCTAAATCAGAAGTAATATTATTAAATGAAATAAGCAATAAGGATTACATTGGAATTAGATGGGGTAGTGGAGCTAAGGTTTGGGTTACAAAAACAGCAGATAAAGAATTTAAGAGCACTTATATTGGTGACCAAAATTTAACCGGATGTTGGACTAGACCGACTAAAAGAGAATATGTTGATAACGCATTAAAACAAGACGGCACTAAAGCTTATGTGTTTGAAAACAAAGATGAATTATTAACATTTTTATTAGGTAAATAATATGGCAACAATTAAAGAACAACCGCTACCTAAATGGTTTACAGGTATGCTATACACTGATGGCGACACAGTAACAAATCCTTTTTCTGGCGAAAGCTATGAATTATCTCCGGCGGAATTATCGATCTATGATTTCATTATGGGTTGCCAAATGACCGGTAGAATGCAGAATGATATGATCAAAGCGCTTACATGGTTTAGAAAAGCTAATCCTAAAGCATACATGGTATTATTAGACTAAAATATAAATTATGGCATCAAATTATAACGGTTACTCGAATTACGCTACATGGCGAATAAACAATGATATATTAAGTAAATGCGATTTTACTGAACCTATAGAAGCGTTTGAGCTTGAAGATATAGTAACAACAGTTGTATTTCGTGAAAACGAAGAACAGAGACTTATGCAAGAATACGCAGCAGCGTTCATTAGTAAAGTCGACTTTGAAGAGTTGGCATATATGATTAATAAAAACATAAACCTATGAAACTACCGGAACCTTACGTAGATGTTATGATAACATTTGAAGACGAAAATAAAAATACAATAACTAAAAGAGGTTTTTACAGTAACTTATTTAATAATTTTGCAATACCTCCTTCGTATCAGCGATTTAATGGTCGATTACTACCACACGGATTTGGCGGTCATCATATACCGCAAAATAGTAATAAAATAAAATCTTGGGAGCCTATAAAAGACTAGCTTACAAACCAAACACGACAACACAACGATAATATAAATGTAACAAATAAATAAATTATATATGAAAACAATTAACACTACTCAACAGTTTAAAGAATTTGTTGGAGACAATGGCAGATTATTCAGCGTAACATTCAGAAAAGCTGACGGATCAATTAGGAAAATGGTTGCAAGACTAAATGTAAAGTCTTACTTAACCGGCGGCGGTGCAAAATATAATGCAGCTGAGCGTAACAATATTGTAGTATTCTCTATGCGGGATAAAGCATACCGTACTATTAAGATTGATAACTTACTGAGTGTCAAGGCTAATGGCGAACTAATTGAAAACATCTAAATAAAAATACTATGAACTTATTAACTCAAAATTCAAAATTAAAAAAGACAAGCAAATTAACAGGTCTACAAGTGTTTAATTTTGGCATTCCTGCATACAAATCAGCATCGGGTAAGTTAACTTGCCCGTTCGCTGGGGAATGTGTCAAATTTTGTTATGCTCAAAAAGGTGCTTATATATGGGGTAATGTTAAACCTGCATTTGAGAAACGTTACGAGCTAACTAAAACCGACGATTTTGTTAATAAGATGAATGAAGAAATAGCTAAGAAAAAACCTGATTATGTGCGCGTCCACGACAGTGGTGACTACTATTCCAAAGCATATCTTGATAAGTGGATCGAGATTGCTATACACAACCCTCATGTCAGGTTTTATAGCTATACTAATAGTGTTGAAATGTTAAAATCTGTTGAGTTACCAGACAACTACGATGTAATCTTTAGTGACTCTGGCAAACAAAAAAATAAAATTAATACTAAAGTTGATCGCCATACCAGAATTTTTGCTACCTTAGCAGATATGACATTAGCTGGCTATGTAAACGCTATGGAAACTGATCTTAATGCGACTAAATGGTTTAACAAAACAAATAAAGTAGGATTAATCTTTCATTAATGAGTAGAACAGTAAAACAAAAAAATAAAGCTATTGCTAAATCATGCAGAAATAATGGCGGTTGTCCGTATTGCGAAGGTAATAGACTACATAAACACCGTAAAAAATTGCTTGCTTACAAAACAAACACGAATAACAATTGATAATATAAACGTAACAAATAAAAACATATACAATGGATAAAATAGACCAATTATTTGAAAATGAAATTAGTAAAGCAACTCATGCTTACCCAAGTATTTATACGAAAGAAGATGTAGCATCATTATTAGCTAAATTGCAAGTTAATGTAATGGGATTAATTATAGAGTCAAAGCTTAACGAATCTACTGAACCGCCTGCTATACAAGCTGCAGTGCCAGCTAATAAATTTGCTGAATTCACCTCTAAAGTACGCGAAAAACTGTATTATTACTTAGATAGGACCGAAATAGTTGATCTTAATTCAGCTGAATTTGAAATCACTTATGACAACAAAATTGAGTTAACTCGTGTTGATGTTGATCTAGATAGCTGGACTGAAGAGTTTGATATGTATATGTTAGATATTTTTACAGAAGTATTTGGCGACGATAGTATTATAGAGCAATAATAAGGAACTGCTCGTTTGACTCAGATAGTAGAACGAGATCCATTGGGGCGTCTGAAAATCCGCGAATGGAGGTGTAAGCTAAGGCAAAACTTACAACGGTAGAGTACCAAGTTCTAATTTCTACCACAATTACCAATGCTCGCTGTTAGGCTCGACATCATTGAAAAAGGGTTAATAGTAAGGCCGGCAAACCAGTAACCCCGAAAGACACAGGTTGGTAATAGGTTAAACATTGAATACCTTTGTAAATTGCTTTTTTGAATTTAGTCTTCACAATTTACATAAAGATACTATCAGTAATGATAGATGTGTTGTTCCCTTGAGAAAGGAAGGATGAACCGCGAGTGAAAAGGTTGCCACGTCCAACACAAATGAGTTCTCAGCAAGTGGTTAAAAACAGACAGGTAGATGACTCAGATACTGATTCTGATAATGTTCCGATAGTCGTCCATTTAATTACGTGACCCTACCTTTATAACTTAGGTACCATAATAGGCAGTTTGTTATAATTGAGGGTGCTAATAAGACCGAGTGGCGGAATTGGTAGTCGCGCTATGAGCAGGTAAAAGAGCAAGTAGAGTTTACAGGTTCGAATCCTGTCCCGGTCACAAATTTAAAACTTAACACTATGTATTACAAAAATTACGATTACAAAAAAGCAAAAGCAACTATCAAACAATACTTATCTGATCAAGGATTTGGTAAATTAATATCAGCATCACTTGGCATGGAAGAAGACTGGTGGTGGACCTCCGAGACTGTGTGGCTTGACGGCAAATATACAATAAAGCTTAATAGCAAAACAGAAATTGGGGGTATTAGTAGAAGTTATTTTGCAACACCTATATTAAAATTAGAAACTGAAGATAATTATACATTAAAAATACCGTGTTATTTCGAGACTGAGGACTAGCTCACAAAACAAACACGAATAACAATTGATAATATTAATATAAAAAACAAACTTATGAATATATTTTATTTAGACAGAGATCCAGTTAAAGCGGCTGAACAACATTACAATAAGCATGTTGTTAAAATGGTCTTAGAAGCAGCTCAATTACTTTGTACAGCGCATCATTTAGCTGGTAACCCAAGCGATGTTCCATACAAAAAAACCCACATAAATCATCCGTCTGCCGTATGGGTACGATCATCAGTGGCTAATTATATGTGGTGCTACGAATATATGTTAGCTCTTGGTGCTGAATATACTAGACGTTACGGTAAGCATCATTTAACTATTGCAAAGTGTCGTGAGATTCTTTCTAAAGTACCGCATGCTATACACGCTGTTGACTTTTGCGATCCACCACAGTGTATGCCTGACGAATATAAAATGGCCGATGCTGTTGATGGTTACAGAAAATATTACGAAATTGGTAAAGCTCACTTAAAAGATAAATAATATGAAAGTAACACTTGAAAAAGCAGCAGAAAAATGGTTTAATGAAATAGGTAGAGAAGCAAGTTTTATGAAAGCTATAGAATTTGGCGCTAAATGGCAACAAGAACAAGTATAATGAGGAAATAGAGATGCTATGGTTAAAATATAGAGCTTATACAAACAATGAAGACGCTTGGAGTTTTAAGGAGTGGTTAGTAGAACAACTTAAAAAGAAATAAGATTATGAGTCAAACAGAAAGAGAATTGATATTTAGCAAGTACGATGGTAAATGTGCTTACTGCGGTTGCGAGCTTACAAAAGGTTGGCACGCTGACCATATAGAACCGATTGTAAGAGACAGTAAATGGAATAGAGATAAAGGCAGGTTTGAGCAAACAGGAACGTGCAGAAAGCCCGAAAATGAAACTTTAGAAAACTACAATCCTTCTTGTGCAAGTTGCAATATTCAAAAGAACTCTTACACATTGGAACAATTTAGAACTAACATAAAACAATTTGTTAATTCTCTTAATCAATATAATACACAATATAAGTTTGCCAAACGATATGGACTTGTTAAAGAAACAGAAGTAGATGTAGCTTTTTATTTTGAACAATTTAAAAACAAATAATGGAATTATATACAATAAGCAGTATATCAGAATATACCGGCATCAATAGAGATACTTTGTTATCAAGAGTTAAAACGCTGGGTATCAAGTCTTTTCACAGCAAGCCGGGTAAATTTTATTTTACTAGATCACAAGCAGGTTGTTTAATTGGCAACTACACTTACAGTAATGATAACGAATTTTTAATATTAGAAAGTAAATTATGCAATATAGAGTAAAACAAATAGACGAAAATACATTTATACCACAATGCAAATCATGGTATGATTTCGAATGGGGTAATATAGATCGGTTAGACGGTTATATTTGGCATACAACATTAACGTATGCAATATGTCCATCATTAGAATCTGCTAAACAAGCTATTATAAGATGCAAATCTATTAAATTAGAAAAAAAAGAGTATCCAAAATATTATAAATTTTAATTAAGGCATCTTACAAGCCAAACACGAATGCTAATTGATAATATAAATGTAAAACAAATAATATGAAACAAACAGCAATAGAATGGTTAGAAGAAAAATTTACCAATAGTAATGCGGATTTTATTAATTCGGCTGAAGAATATTTTGAACAAGCCAAAGAAATGGAAAAGAAACAGATTATTGATGCATTAATAATAGACCCATACGAGTTAGAATTTGATGATGAAGAACAATACTACAACGAAACATTTAAAAAATAATCATGACAGACGAACAAATTGAAAGAATTGCAGAATTAGTATTTCAAAAACTGGTAAAAAAACAAGAGGAATGGGATAAAGAATTTATGATGGAAATCAAAGATCAAGTTGTAATGGATATTGTAATTAAAGGCAAAGAAGAACCGGCTATTCAAACTAGAATCGATAACTTGCAAGCTCACCTTGATAGGCTAATTGAAAAAGAATTATATGCAGAGGCGGCAGATGTAAAAAACGCATTGATCAATTAAAAAAAGAATTATAATGAGCAAAGCGAAACAACTTGTTGAACAGTATGTTGAAGAATATCTCGAAGAGAAAATAATTTATGAAACGTTATATGGCATCGTCGAATATGAAAAGTGCGACAGAAGCTAATTAATTAATAATGGTAGCAGGCTAATGTCACAGTACGATAGAAAATTAGAACACTTGAATAAAAATAGAATAATATATCGGCAAAACC
>JAGVEE010000171.1 GCA_020058405.1 Sphingobacteriales bacterium | reverse complement strand
TTTAATGCTAAATCGGAAACTGCTTTTTCTATGCCTGCTAAACTTAGCGACTCTGCATTTCTAATTACAGGAACTACCAATCCTTTAGGTGCAGATACTGCAATTGAAACATCGGCATAATCATGATATAGAATTTCATCACCGTTAATTTGAGCATTTACCGCAGGGAATTCTTTTAATGCTTCGCAAACAGCTTTTGTGAAAAACGACATAAAGCCTAAGCCAACACCGTATTTTTCCTTAAACTTATCTTTATACTTTGCTCTTATGTCCATTATAGGTTGCATATCTACTTCGTTAAAAGTAGTTAGCATTGCGGTTTCATTTTTTACAGCTACTAAACGCTTAGCAACTGTTTTGCGTAACGACGACATTTTCTCAGAGCGTGCATTTCTAGCACCAGCAATTATTGGTGTTGCTGTTGTAGGGCTTGCTGCTTTTGCAACAGGATTAGTCTTTGCTGCGCTAGCACTTAAGGCATCTTCTTTTGTAATTCTACCATTTCTACCAGTGCCTTCAACATCAGCAGGATTTATTCCTTTTTCAGCTAACACTTTAGCCGCTACTGGTGATGGGTGTCCGCTTGCATAGTTAGCAGTTGTTGTAGTTTCAGTTTCTTTTACCGGCTCAGATTTTTGCTCAGCAGGTTTTTCAGTTTTAGCTGGAGCAGCTTTAGCATTCGTATCAATCTCGCAAACTATTGCACCAATTGCTAATGTATCCCCTTCTGATGCTTTTGTTTTTAATACACCCGCTTGTTCAGCAGTTAATTCAAATGTTGCTTTATCAGATTCTAATTCTGCAATTATTTCATCCATTTCTACATAATCACCATCGTTTTTTATCCAACGAGATAAGGTTACTTCTGCAATTGATTCTCCTACTGGTGGTATTTTTATTTCTAATGCCATTTTATTAATTGTAAATTTTAAATTGTCAATTGTTAATTCCCTTCGCTGTTCGCTAATTCGCCATTTCGCTAGTTCGCAAATTCGTTAGTTCGCTAATTCGTATTTATTTATCGTTAGTGAATGCTTTGTATAAAATATAATCTTGTTGAGATAAATGTTGTTTGTTGTATCCTGTTGCTGTGCTGCTACTTTCTTTTCTAGAAATAACTTCAATGTTTTCTTTACGCATTTTACGAACAAGGTATGGCCAAACGCCCATATTTGCAGGCTCTTCTTGTACCCAGAAAATTTCTTGTGTTTTGTTGTATTTTTTCTTTAATGCTTCTAGTTGATCAACAGGCAATGGGAAAATCTGTTCCATTCTAATAATGGCTACATCTTTTTCTCTACCTTCTTTTATTCTTCTTTCCAATAAATCGTAGTAAATTTTACCTGAACATAATAACACACGTTTTACATCTTTTGCCTTTACACTTGAATCATCAATAATCTCTTGGAAATTTCCTTTAGTAAATTTTGAAACTTCGCTCACACAAGCTGGAAGTCTTAATAAACTTTTAGGTGTAAACACTACTAAAGGTTTACGGAATGGACGAATCATTTGACGACGCATTAAATGGAAAAAGTTTGCAGGTGTGCTACACATTGCAACTTGTATGTTATCGTTTGCGCAAGCTTCTAAGAAACGTTCAATTCTACCAGATGAATGTTCCGGACCTTGTCCTTCATACCCGTGTGGTAATAACATTACTAAACCGTTTGATCGGCGCCATTTAAATTCAGCACTGGTTACAAATTGATCAATAATTATTTGAGCTCCGTTGAAGAAGTCGCCAAATTGTGCTTCCCAAATAGTAAGTGTGTTGGGCGATGCCATTGCATAGCCATATTCAAACCCTAATACTCCGTATTCAGATAAATGGGAATTGTAAATGTTAAATGCATTTGGTTTATCAACTACATTTTGCAATGGGATGTACTCTTCTTCAGAGTCTTCTATTTTTACTACTGCGTGACGATGAGAGAAAGTTCCTCTTTCAACATCTTGCCCACTTAAACGTATATCGTATCCTTCGTCGACCAAAGTTGCATACGACATTAATTCTGCCATTGCCCAATCAAAAGTTTTGGTTTCTAACACCATCTTCTTGCGTTCGGCAAATAATCGTTCAATTTTAGTTAAGAACTTTTTATCACTTGGTAAGCTTGCAATTTTTTCCGCGATTTTTAAGAATTTTTTCTCCTCCACTTTGGTATTAAAAGTAGTTTTAAAATCTTCGGGAGTTGAGAACCTGAAATTCATCCATGAGCCCTGAAATAATGGCTCTACCATGGTTGTATTTTCTTGCTTCGCTTCGTTTAATCTGTCTTGTAAATGTTGACGAAACTCGCGATCCATTTCCTTTGCCATTTCTGCATCAATAGAACCTTGCTCTGCTAATTTCTTTTGATAAATTTCTCTAGGATTCGGATGTTTCTCAATTGCTTTGTATAATAAAGGTTGAGTAAAACGAGGTTCGTCCGACTCATTATGACCATATCTTCTGTAACATAAAATATCTATGAACACGTCTGTATGGTACATCTGGCGATATTCTACAGCCATTTCAACTGCATGTACTAAGGCTTCCACATCATCTCCATTAACATGGAAAACTGGCGATAAAGTTGTTTTGGCAATGTCGGTACAATATGTACTCGATCTTGCATCTTTATAATTTGTAGTAAAACCAATTTGATTATTAATTACAAGATGGATAGTACCACCTGTTTTATAACCATCCAATTTCGACATTTGTAAAACTTCATAGACGATGCCTTGCCCTGCTACAGATGCATCTCCATGAATTAAAATTGGAGCAATGCTTTGTAAGTTGTTTTCGTATTTATGATCAATCTTTGCACGCACCATTCCTTCTACCACAGGGTCTACTGCTTCTAAGTGTGAAGGATTTGGTGATAAGCTTAAATGTACTTCTTTTCCTTTTGATGTTTTAATATCTGTTGAGTAGCCTAAATGGTATTTCACATCGCCACCAAAAGGATCATCAGGATTAAACTTTCCTTCAAACTCTTTGAAAATTTCTTTATATGTTTTATTCATGATGTTGGCCAACACATTTAATCTACCTCTGTGTGCCATGCCAATCACAAATTCTTTTAAGCCAAGTTCTGCACCTTTTTCAACTACTGCATTTAAAGCAGGAATAAGAGTTTCGGCACCTTCTAATGAAAATCTTTTTTGACCTAAAAATTTAGTGCCTAAGAAATTTTCGAAAATTACTGCTTGATTTAATTTTCCTAGAATTTGTTTTTTCTCTTCAATACTAAATTTAGGTGTGTTGCGCGTAGTTTCTAACCTGTCTAAGAACCACTTTATTCTGTCGGGGTGACGAATAAACATAAATTCTACTCCAATAGATTGGCAATAGGTTTCTTCTAAAAGTTGAATAATGTCTTTAAGCTTCGCTGGGCCAATGCCAATTTCAACACCTGCATTAAATACAATTTCTAAATCTGCATCGCTTAAGCCCCACTGCGAAATTTCTTTACCCGGAAAATATTTACGACGCTCGCGCACAGGGTTTGTTTTTGTAAACAAATGCCCACGTGTTCTGTAACCATTAATTAAATTTAATACTCCAATTTCTTTTAAGAAATGTTCGGGAGTTTCCATGGTGACGTTAGAGGCATCGCCACTTCTACCAAGTTCAAAACCTTCAAAAAATTTCTGCCAACCAAAATCTACCGATTCTGGGTCTTGCTTGTACGATTCGTATAGTGACTCAACATAGGCTGCTGAGTTGGGGTTCAAATATGTTAATTTATCCATCTTATTAAAAAACACTACAAAATTACAAATTTATATAGGTTTTAAAGGCTATTTCGAAGAATTATTGCTAAATAACTTAAGATTAAGAATAGGTTGAAAACCTGATAATTAGGCGATTTCGAAATTTAATTCGTTTAGGAATGAAAGCAAACTTGGTATTTCGTTTAAAAATACGATGTTTTTAAATTTAATTGAGTCTGTTCCTTGTATTCTACCACCAGCTAAGATCACTTGGTTATTAGGGAAATTACTCGCAAATAAGTTTAACATTCTTTCGGCATCTTCTTCTTGTAAAGAATTGGTTAATACTGAAAAAATATAGTCGGGTTGGTAAGATTTAAACACATCTTTCACATAACTAACAGTTAAACTCTGCCCTAAATACAAGACCTCATGACCATGAGATTTAATGATATAGTATGCAAATAACAATGCAATTTCGTGGTACTCACCGTCGGGTAAAAAGAGTAAAAATTTCTTAGGGTTTTCTATTTCTTGGGCTTTCAAAGAATCTATCGCAACAGTTAATCTCTGCTTAATTAAAGAGGATGCAAAATGTTCTTGAGCAGGATTCATCATTCCAGTTTGCCATAATACGCCAATGTTTTGTAAAAAAGGATAAACCACCTGAAGTACAGCTTGCTCTAATCCTACCTTTTTGATACAAGTAGTTAACTCCTTTTTGAAGAGTTTTTCATTGAAGCTTAAGGCTTGAGTGGTTAATGTTTTGATGTAACAAGAATAGCTGGAGTCGTTGTGTGATATCTCTTGTACTTTATTGGACATTTCATCGGTCGACATTTTAGCGATTTCAGAAATTTTGAAGCCATGGTCATTTAAGGTTGCTACATTTAACAACAATCTCAAATCATCGTCGCTGTAGAAACGAATATTTGTATCTGTACGTTTGGTATTCAAAAAATCATATCGCTGTTCCCAAATACGTATGGTGTGCGATTTAATTCCTGTAATGGTTTCGATATCTTTTATTGAGAACTTATTCATGCTAGATAAACTAACATTTACAGATACAATTAGTTTTAACTAAATGAGATTATACTCATATGCGTACTTTATGAGGCCTACAATGCCTTTAGTGTTGGTTTTTCTGAATATATTTTTTCGGTGAGTTTCCACCGTTCGCTCGCTAATAAAGAGTTCTGTAGCAATTTGAACATTGCTATATTCTTTGGTAATTAGTTTTAAAATTTCTTTTTCTCTAAATGTTAGGGTAACTGCTGTCTTTTTCTCTTGTTCACGATCATTGTCACTCATCATTCGCATCATTTCATTGGTTACCTCATCGCCAAAATAAATGCCTCCAGATGCAATTTTGGTTAATGCGCCTACTAATTCCTCTTTACCTGTGTTTTTTAATATATAACCAGATACTCCTGCATCTACCATTTCTCTAATTGTTTGCTTCTCAGAGAACATCGAAAGAGTTAGAACTTTGATGTCGGGATAATCGGATTTTATCTTTTGAGTGAGCTCTATACCGTTCATGTCTGGCATAGAAATGTCTGTAACAACAATGTCAACCGGCGTTTTTTTAAGTTCTTCTAATGCTTGATTTCCATTATGTGCTTCTGCAACTATTTGAAAACTAGGAACATCTTGCAACAAAGCCCTTATGCCATCTAATAACATTTGATGATCGTCAACAATTAATAACCTGGCGGCTAAAAGCATAATGTAAAATTAAGGTATCTACCGCCTAAAATAGAGAATAAGTTATGAATATCAAAAAATTAAAAAATCGATTATTGATATCTATTGTATTTCAGAATTATTGAGGTATAATACTAGAGGATAACTCTAAAAGGCTTGTCTCTGCTAATTTATACTGATACAATGCATTTACGTACCTGCTATTTGCTTCAATAAAAGATCGTTGTGCTTCTCTAAGTTGTAAAGAAGAAATGCCTCCCAATCTAAATTTTTCTATGCTTATATCTATGTTTCTTTTCGCAACAGTTTGGTTTTCTCTTTCTAACTTTAACAGCTCTAAATTATTCTGGTAACTAGTAAGTAAAACATTCCAATTTGCCTCCACAGATAACTTTGCAGACTCGTAACTTAAATTGGCAGTTTGTGCTTGTATTTTTGCTATTTTCTCCCTTTTGCTTTGCAGCAATCCGTTAAAAATATTTACACTCGCAGTAACACCGTAATTTAGACCCAAGGTTCTGTTCTCAGTAAAAAAACCAGCTTCAGCATTTGTATTTGAATAGTTATAACCAGAATTTAATCTAATCGTTGGGTACCTATCGGCCGATACTTCTTTAACACTTAACTCTGCAATTCTTTGTTGACTTTTAGCATTTAATAAAACAGGATTTTGCGCAAGTACTTTGTTGTACAACTCTTCTGTATTTAATACCTGATTAGTAGG
>JAGVEE010000300.1 GCA_020058405.1 Sphingobacteriales bacterium | reverse complement strand
TACGCAACATTGCTCCCATTATATAAGGCTTACCTTTAATGTATTTACGAACGTAGTTTTTAATGTCTTCACGTGTTACTTTTTGCAAGTTAGCCTCGTAATTTGTGTAATAGGGTATGGTTGCAGAGCACCACCAATACGTTACCGTATGAATAAAGTTTGATGGTTTTTCTTTGTTAAATTCTTCTTGAATAGAAAGTTGATCTTTTGCTGTTTGCAATTGCTCATCGTTAAAATAATCGTCGCTATCCCACTCATTAATGTTTTTCCAAAGCACTTCGTATGCTTCTTTTATTTTACGTGGATTAGGCACCAATATAATATTTATTGGACCTACATATTTTGCCGTTTGGTAACCAACATTTACTTGATATGCTAATCCTGTTTCTACTAATTCTTTGTAAAGTTTTGCGTTTTTTTGTTGTAAGATGTAAGAGAATACATCGGCAGCGTAGGTTGCATTTACATCGCCACGAGTATCTGGTCCGTGGAAAGTAAGCATAAATAAAGGCACCTGTGCATTTGGCGATTCTACCACTACTTGCTTCGAATATTCTATAGGCTTAAATTCTGGTATTGGCCATTTTTGTATCGGGTCGAAACCAGATGATGCCCAATCTCCGAAATATTTTTCTACTTCAGCAAAAATCTTATTATGATCTACATCACCACTAATAGCTAACAATGAATTATTTGGGTGGTAATATTTATTTTTAATTACATTCATTTTTTCTGCAGTTGCAGTATAAATGATGTTATAATCTCCGATTGGATTTTTACGGCTGTAATTATCTTGCCAAACTTCTTTGTTCATTCTATCAAATAAACCAAAAAATGGGTTCGACTCTGCACGTTGAAATTCACCTGCAACCACAGGGTTTTCTTTACGCATTTCTACCGTATCAAATAATGGATACCTAATTGCGCTGTTCATAAACGATAAGCCATCACTCACTTTGTCTTTACTAAGTGTTACAAAGTAATTCACGCGCTCATCTGAGGTGGTTCCATTAAACGATATTCCTAACTCGCTTACCCTGTCTAAAAATGCTTTTTGCGAAGGGTACGTTTTGTTCGCTTTAAAGAACATGTGTTCGTATAAATGCGATAAACCATTGTAGTCTTTATCTTCGGTATATGCACCGTTTCTTACAACAATTTCAATAGTTGCCAAAGGTACATTGGCATCTTCAATAACGAGTATTTCTAAGCCGTTATTCAGTTTCTTCATAAAGAAATTATCAGGTAATTTCTCTTGAGCAATGGCTGGTAAACTTAATGCCGCCGCCCCAATGAAAATGATTAGTTTTTTAAACATAGTTTGAGTTTTGATTATTGTAAATATATTGCTTATCTCTTGTAAAAACTACGTGTAAAAAAGTATTTACACGTTTATTACAATCAGATGAATTTTCTAACTTCCTCAGAAAGCTCATTAACAGAGTCGAGCGGTAAAAAATGCCCTTTATGGGGTATCATTATTAATTTTGCTCGTTTAATAAGTTTTGTGCAATGCTCTGCAAGCTGGCTAGTAGTATTTTTGCGTATCATAGGGTTCGGAATCATAGGGTCATTAGTTCCAAATAATATTAAGGTTTGATGTGTAATGGTGTGCAAATACTCATAAACAGGTTCGTTTATCATGGCTAATGTGCTTTTTTTCATTAAATCTGATGGAAGCATATTCGTACCAGCTTTAATTAATTGCAGCTCGCGTTCTGTAAATTGCTCAAAGCCTGCTGGCGATATCAATATCAATTTATTAAATATATTAGGATACCGTAAGGCTAAAATTATAGCAAGCTGCCCTCCCATCGAATGCCCACAGATGTGGAGTTTTTGGGCATCAATATTCAAATTAAGTATAAATTTATAAAGCTCCTCTGTAATTGCGTTTAAACTGTATGTTCCTGTAAGTTCTGAAGAATTTCCGTAAGATGGCAGGTCGATGCTAATGCATCTGTACTCTTTAGAGAGTTTAACGCTCAACTCCTCCCAAATGCTAGCTGTGCAACCTAAACCGTGAATAAACAGAATGGTTTCGGAGTTTTTTAGGGTATCCTTAAAAGCAATTGACATGCTTAAAAGTACAAAAAAAAGTCTCGCTTTTTTGGAAGCGAGACTCATTTAAAAAATTTAGTATGATTTATTTTACTGCATCAACAACCGCTTTAAAAGCTTCAGGATTGTTCATTGCTAAATCTGCTAATACTTTACGGTTTAATCCGATGTTTTTAGCGTTTAACTTACCCATAAATACTGAGTATGAAAGACCTTGCTGACGAGTACCTGCATTGATACGTTGTATCCATAATGCACGGAATTCTCTTTTCTTAACTTTTCTATCACGATATGCATATTGCATACCTTTTTCTAAAGTGTTTTTAGCTATTGTAAAAACTTTACTTCTAGAACCCCAATAGCCTCTTGCTAATTTAAGGATTTTTTTTCTTCTGCGGCGGGCCGCAACAACGTTAACCGATCTTGGCATTTCTTTACGTTTTTTGGATACCGGTGTCTCTTTTTTTGGATCTTAATACCGGGTACCTGGTTAAAAATTAATTAAACTGTGTCGTACTTTCCGAACTGTCATTTGGCATTTACTTGCCCATGCAAAGCATTCTTTCAACATTACCTCTGTCGGCATCAGTCACGTATGCTGTTCCAGATAAACCTCTTTTTTGTTTAGTGGTTTTCTTAGTCAAGATGTGACTTTTGAAAGCGCTCTTACGTGCAATTTTACCTGTCCCAGTGAGCTTAAAACGCTTCTTTGCACTGGAATTAGTTTTCATTTTTGGCATCGCTTATTTATTTATTTGGTTAAATTATTTTTTTGCTTTTGCGGCAATAAAGATGAACATTCTTTTACCTTCTAATTTCGGTAATTGCTCTACTTTTCCGTAATCTTCTAAAGCTTGTGCAAATTTTAATAATAAAATCTCACCCTGCTCTTTGTATACAATTGCTCTACCTTTGAAATGTACAAAGGCTTTTACTTTTGCTCCGTCTTCTAAAAAGTTGATGGCATGTTTTAATTTAAATTCAAAATCATGATCATCGGTATTAGGTCCGAAACGTATTTCTTTGATGACAGTCTTTGCAGCTTTCGCCTTAATTTCTTTCATCTTTTTCTTTTGCTCGTATATAAACTTATTATAGTCTATAATCTTACAAACGGGTGGAACAGCATTTGGAGAAATTTCAACAAGATCTAATCCTTCTTCCTCTGCCATAGCCAACGCATCTCTTAATTTTAAGATTTGTGGCTCAGCCCCATCCATAACTACACGTACTTCTAACGCTTTAATATGCTCATTAATACGGTGTTCTGCCTCTTTCTTCCTGCCGAATCTATTGTCGGTTCTGGAAGAGCTGAAATTCTGTGCTATAATTTCCTCCTTTTTTTTTAGTTATTGGTTATTAGTTATTGGTTATTCAGTAAATCATTTCCAATCTTCTATTTTTAGAATTTAGAATTTAGATATTAGAATTTACCAAAACTAAACTTTTGTTTCTTTTTTCATTAATTCAACGAACTCATCCAGGGATAAACTTCCCAAATCGCCCTCACCGTGCTTTCTAACAGATACTTGACCGTCTTCTTGTTCTTTTTCACCAACGATTAGCATAAATGGTATTTTTTTCACTTCTGCATCACGTATTTTCTTCCCAATCTTCTCGTCTCTGTTGTCAATTAGCCCGCGAATATCGTAATTATTTAGCGAATCTGAAATAGTTTTTGCATAATCTGCATATTTTTCGCTAATCGGAAGGATAATATATTGGTCGGGACTTAACCATAATGGGAAATTCCCTGCGCAATGTTCTATTAAAACCGCCACGAAACGCTCCAATGAGCCAAATGGTGCTCTATGGATCATAACCGGGCGATGTTTTTGATTATCGCTACCTGTATATTCCAATTCAAACCTTTCTGGTAAATTATAATCAACTTGGATGGTACCTAATTGCCATTTTCTGCCCAAGGCATCTTTCACCATAAAATCTAGCTTCGGACCGTAAAATGCAGCTTCACCTAATTCTACTACAGTTTTTAATCCTTTCTCAGCTGCTGCTTCAATAATTGAGTTTTCAGCTAAGTTCCAATTTTCATCAGAACCTATGTATTTTGTATGGTTATTGGGGTCTCTCAAGGAAATTTGAGCAGTATAATCTTCAAAACCTAAGGCTCCAAAAACATACAATACCAAATCAATTACTTTTTTAAATTCTTCTTTTACTTGATCTGGGCGGCAAAATAAATGCGCATCATCTTGTGTAAAGCCTCTTACTCTTGTTAAACCGTGTAACTCTCCACTTTGCTCGTAACGGTAAACGGTACCAAACTCAGAGAACCTAACTGGAAGGTCTTTGTAAGAGCGTGGTTTAGTTTTATATATTTCGCAATGGTGTGGGCAGTTCATCGGTTTTAAGAAGAACTCCTCGCCTTCTTGTGGTGTTTTTATAGGTTGG
>JAGVEE010000127.1 GCA_020058405.1 Sphingobacteriales bacterium | reverse complement strand
ACATGGTTTTGGTAGGCAAACAAGAGCATTAATTGAAAATGCTCGAAAAACAGTAGCGAAATTGTTGAATGCCTCACCTGCTGAAATATTTTTCACCTCAGGTGGAACTGAAGCCGATAACATGGCTATTAATTGTGCGATTAATGATTATGGTATTACACATGCAATTACTAGTAAAATTGAACATCATGCAGTGTTGCATACACTTGAAGTTTTAGAAAAAAATGGTAAAATAAAATTAAGCTATGTTAATCTAGATGAAAACGGGCATGTAATTTTAGAACATTTAGAAGAATTGTTAGCTAATAACGAACGCAGTTTTGTTTCATTAATGCATGCAAATAATGAGTTAGGAAATTTAATTGACTTAGAAAAAATTGGCGACATATGTGAAAAGTACAACGCAATTTTTCATAGTGATACCGTTCAAACTCTTGGTCATTATGCCCACGATTTATCAAAATTAAAAGTACATTTTATTACTTGTGCAGCACATAAATTACACGGACCAAAAGGAGTAGGATTTTTATACATCAACCATAACATAAAAATAAAACCAATGATACATGGAGGTGCCCAAGAACGCAACATGCGTGGAGGAACCGAAAATGTTTACGGTATTGTTGGGTTAGCCAAAGCATTGGAAATTGCCTATGCAGAACTAAACGAGCATCAAGAATATATACAAAACTTAAAATCGTACATGATCGAACAATTAAAATATAATATTCCTGGTATTAGTTTTAATGGTGATATAAATCCTGATAAAAGTTTATATACAGTTTTGAATGTTAGTTTCCCTGAATCTGAAATGGGAGAGATGATGTTATTTAGCTTAGACATTGCAGGTATATCTGCATCTGGTGGTAGTGCTTGTTCATCTGGCTCAAATGTTGGCTCACATGTATTAACAGCAATTGGATCGCCAAGTAATAGAGCTGCAGTTCGTTTTTCTTTTTGTAAATACAATACAAAAGAAGAAATAGACATTGTAGTAAAAAAGTTACTAGAATTAGTACCTGTTAAAGCGTAATCAGCTGAAAATTATTTTTTTTTATTTATTGTATTTCAAGATTTTAGTATCTTGTTGGGCAAATATGAATACCCCAGCTCTCTCTCTAAAATATCTTGTATATTTTATATTTTCCATTATTTTGCTCTCATGTAATAATGAGAACTCATCTAAACTAGGCATACAATTAAGCAAAAAAGATAGCTTAATTGTAAAGCGAATAGACAAACTTTTTTTATCCGCTAAATTTGATTCTACTTTATTAATTACAGATTCAGTTCTTAAAACAAGTGAGTATAAAAATCATAAATTATACCGACTTAAAATTTTGGATTACCAGGCGAGGTCGAATTTAAAATACAACAGACCTCAGTTGGCTTTAGACGATATCAATCAAATTATATTCGAATCTGAATATGAAAGAGATGATTATAATGATGAGTTTGTGTCTGCAACCCTCTTAAAAGGCTATGTTTACTTTGGCTTGGGCGATTACAGATCTGCCTATAAATATTATTTTGCAGCAAGAGAATCTGATTATGAACAAGGTAAAAATTGCGAATTTGCTGTCTATGATTATCGCATCTCTTTAAGTCTATATCGCCAAAATAAATTCGAAGAAGCGATAGATAATTTTAAGAAATCATTTATACATTATAGAGATTGTACTAATAAAGATTTCTGGACCGAGTTTAAGAGGCAAGAAATTTTAAGCAATATTGGTTTGAGTTTTTATAAACTTCAACGGTATGATTCGAGTATATTTTATTATGATAGTGCATTGGCATTTATAAAATTAACCTATAAACTTGAAGATGTGTACCCCGAATCTTTAGAAGTAGCGGAGGGTGTTATTTTAGGTAATAAAGGGAAAGCTTATATAGCTTTGGAGGATTATGATAATGCATTACCATTACTTCATAAAAACGTAGAAATAAATAGTAAAAAGAAATTCGATCATTTAGATGCTATTACTTCTAGAATCGCATTGGGTACTTATTATTTGAAACAAAAAGATTACTTAAAGTTTAATGAAATTACCTCTGTACCCGATTCATATTATACATATCCTCATTACAAAAAACAATTAGTTTTTATACATCAATTAAAATCTGAGTATTACGATCAAATAGGTAATTACAAATTAGCTTTTTTTCATCATACAAAATTATTAGAAGACAAAGAGTTTTTATTTGCAGAGCGACAAAAAATAAACGATTCTGATGTACAACTAACTTTAGAAAGTTTAGAGCGAGAGAATGAGTTAAATAAACTAAGTAAGGAAAATCAAAAAAGAGAATATTTTACAAATTTTATCATATACATTTCCGTAGGCTTAACTATACTTATTATTATTATTGGTATTTTCTTAAGATTATCAAATCGAAAAAACAAAGAGTTAAAAGAGTCGAATAGTAAAGTTAGAGCTCAGAGAGAATTACTTAAAAAAGCCAATGCAGAAATTACCGTTAATAACGAAGTGTTAAAACAAAGAGACTTAGAAAAGAATAAAATTTTAAGTATTGTGGCACACGATTTAAGGAACCCAACCAATGCCATTAACTCAATAGCAGGAACCTTAAAAGAAGATGATAACTTAACTCCAGATCAAATTGAATATTTAGATTTAATTGAAATTTCTGCAAAAAGTACCAACGACTTAATTCATGAAATTTTACAATTTGCTAAGCCAGGACAATTTGATAACAATACAGAATTAGTT
>JAGVEE010000252.1 GCA_020058405.1 Sphingobacteriales bacterium | reverse complement strand
CATAGAACATTTGATAAAATTCTGGTTCCTATGGATCTCTCACCCACATCCATATTAGCATTAGATCATGCTCTTTATCTTGCAAAAGATTTAAAATCTGAAATACATTTACTACATGTTAAAGAAACTGCAACTGTAAATAATTTAATTACCTCTATTTTCAAAAAAGATTTAAAAGAAGGTGAAAAAGATACACGAGTGGTAGAAGTTCGCTTTCAAGAATACATTAACGAGTTTCAATCTAAACATGGTATAAAAACAGTTGTTAAATTTTTAGACGGAACTGTTTATATTCAAGTATTAAACTATGCCAAGGAAATTGGAGCAGGTTTAATTTGCATGGGAACACACGGTTCTAAAGGTGTCGAAAATTTTATTGGCGGCTCCAATACATTTAGAGTAGTAAATCAAGCTAAATGCCCTGTATTATCTATTCACGCAAATTCAGGAACAAAGGGTATAAAAGACATTATATTGCCTTTAGATAGTTCTAGGGATACTCGAGAGAAAGTTGACGATGCTTTATACATTGCACAAAAATTTAATTCAACTATACATGTTGTGGGTCTTTCTACATCTAGTGATGAAATGATTTTAAACAGACTTCGTGTGGTTACAAAACAAGTGGAGGATTATATTAAAGAAGATAAAATAGCTACTACCTACGGATTTAAAACCGGCAAAAATTTAGCAACCCTAACGTTAGAATATGCTAAAGAGAAAGAAGCCGATTTAATTATTATCATGACAGAGCAGGAGAGTAGTTCAGGTTTCTTAGCGGGGCCATATTCTCAACAAATGATTAACGAATCTGGTGTACCAATTTTAAGTGTGCGACCTAAAGAAAGAGCTACAGAATTTGTAACACCTTATTAATACGTTTCTAGATATTTATAAGAAATACTATACAATTGAAATGCTGAACGAACTTGTTCGGCATTTTTTATAGGTACTTCTACCTCCATATAATAGTGTTCTGCACTCTCTTGTTTTATTATTTTAAGTTGATGTTCCTTTATTACTCGCATGGCTTCATTCATTTTTTCATAAGCGAATTCTATGCTTAATTTTTCAATAATTGATTTTGTGATGATTACATTTTGATGTAATGCTTCAATACTTGATTGTTTATAGGCATTAATTAAACCCGGCACCCCTAATAATGTTCCACCAAAATACCTAACTACTACAATTCCAATATTTGTTAACTCGTTTGATTGTATTACGTTGTATATAGGTCTGCCTGCACTACCAGATGGTTCGCCATCGTCGTTTATTCTGTACAATTGTTTATCGTAGCCAATTCTGTATGCATAACAATAATGAACTGCTCCGGTATAGTTAGATTTTATTTCAACAAGCCAATTTTTAAAATCTTCTACAGAAGAAATTGGTTTGCATAGTGCAATAAATTTGCTACCCTTTTCTTTAAAAACACCCTCGGTAGTTTTACTTATTGTTTTATAATCAGAATCAAATAACATTAGAGAGGTATATGAGTAATATTGATACTAAAGCCAATATAATTCCGTACGTATTAGTTTTTGTAATTTGTTCTCTAAAAACAGCTGCTGCAATCATTGAGTTAAATAAAATAATTCCGATGTTATTAATTGCAAATACAAATGAGCTTTCCAAAACATCGCTACTTAAGGCTTTCATTAAAAAATAAGTAGAAAAGAAATTGAGTAATCCTAAACACATTCCACCTATAAAATCTTTTAGTTGTATTTTACTACGTTGCATTAGTTTTTGAACTAAGCCTACAACTCCAGCAGAACCGAAAATACAAGCTAGTATTACAGAGAAAGGTGCTTGTGCTCCAAAATACTCTTGAGAAACTTTAATACTAATGTCAACCACACCACTTCCTATAAATATAAAAATAGGTATTAAGAGTATCTTCCAAGAAAATATAGTGGTTTCATCTTTTGCTTTCTTAGCACTAAAATAAATGGCTATTAATGCCAACACTATACCCAATATTTTTACAATGCCATAACTCTCATTATAATAAATAATACTAAAAGCCAATGGTATAATAAGCGACATTTTTTGTGCAATGGATACCACCATTAAGCCACTTGTTTTTACACCATACGCAACCAAATTAAAGGTGCTAATAAACATTAAACCGAACAGTAAAGTATAAGGGAACCATTCTGCTTGCATCACATTGGTGCTACTAAAAGTATCGAAGCCCATAATAATACCAGAACCTGAGGCAAAAAGGTAATTAATGCTAATGGCATTCGAACTGTTTACTTCAAATTTCTCGAAAACTTTGAAACAAATTAGGAGTGAACCCGAAAGAATAATGGAAATTAATATTAATGTCATACACGATGATAAATAAATAGTTCATCATCTCCTAAATCAATTTTAGAAAAAAGTCTGCCCTCAGAAATGGGTGCTTTTATTCCTTGACCTAAATTACTTTTCGATTTAAACATACGTACCTCATCCCATAAGCCAAATTGAACAAATTCATTTATGGTATATGCACCACCTTCAATAATTAACGATTGTATTTCCATTAAATACAATTGAAATAAAATGAATTGCGGCACTAATCCATAAAAATCAATTTGTACAAATTGAATATTACCATCTAATTCTGTTTTATGGTTGTTAAAAATGATGGTTTTAGAGTCGGCATTAAATATGTTTAACTCTTTGGCTAATTTTAAATCTCTATCAATAATTACCCGTACAGGGTTTTTTCCAACCCAATCGCGCACCGTTAAAATGGGATTATCAACTTGTACAGTTTTAGTTCCTACCAATATAGCTTGTTCTTCAGAGCGCCATCTATGGTTAAGCTTACGAGCTTCTGTTCCGCTAATATTACTTCGAGTATTTTCTGCAATACTTATAAACCCATCTTTAGATTCGGCCCATTTTAAAATTACATATGGTCTTTGAAGTGTATGGTAAGTGAAAAATCGTTTATTTAGTTCGTATCCTTCTTCTTTTAACACATTTATGTTTACCTCTACACCGGCATTTTTTAAACGATCAACCCCTTTTCCATTTACAGAACCAAACGGGTCGATGTTAGAAATAACTACTTTTGGAATGCGGTTTTTTATAATAAGATCTGCACAAGGCGGTGTTTTACCTGTGTGTGCGCAAGGTTCAAGATTTACATAAAGTGTAGATTTGGCTAATATCTTGGCAGCATCCGCAACATTTGTTAATACTTGCTGTATTGCATTTACTTCTGCATGTGCTTTACCATATGCTTCATGGTAGCCTTCGCCAATAATTTTGCCCTGGTATACAATTACAGCTCCTACCATGGGGTTGGGTTGTACATTGCCCAAACCTTGTTGGGCCAATTCAAAACAACGCCTCATGTATAGTTCATCTGTATTCATAGCGTAAAAATAAATTAATTATTTTAGTTTTGGACATGTTTTCAAGAACCAAAACAGTTAGAGAGTCATTTCAACATTTTCAACTTCTTATTGGAGCAACATACGAAGCCGATGAGGCCAGAAGTATTAGTCAGATTGTGTTTAAAGAAATATTAGGATATGATACCATCAAACTAATTTTAAACGAAAATGAACTACTACCTGCACCTTTGTTTGAACAGCTTGATCAAGTTGCTTATTTATTAAACCAACATAAACCAATTCAATACATTTTAGGTTTTGAAGAGTTTATGGGAATTAAGTTTTATGTTAACGAAAGTGTTTTAATTCCTCGTCCCGAAACAGAAGAACTTGTACAATGGATTGTAGATGATTACAAACAACAGAAAAACCTAACAATTGCGGATATTGGAACCGGTTCGGGTTGCATTGCTATAAGCCTTAAAAAGTTAATTCCTCAAGCTTTTGTTCATGCTATTGATGTTTCTAAATCGGCATTAGACATTGCTTCTAAAAATGCAATTCATACTCAACAAGAAATTCATTTCCATCAAATAAACATTTTGAATGATGATTTACCTTCTAATTTTGATGTATTAGTTAGTAACCCACCGTATGTTTTAGAAACTGAGAAAATGCAAATGCGTAAAAATGTATTAGATTTTGAGCCCAGTTTAGCACTATTTGTACCCGATGATGATCCGCTTTTGTTTTACAAACGTATCGTAAAGCTTGCTGAGCAACAATTAAATAATGCAGGTGCTTTGTATTTTGAAATTAATGAATCATACGCAGCCGGAACTCAAAAATTATTTTCAGAAAATGCATGGCACACACCCGAATTACGTAATGATATTAGGGGAAAGGCACGAATGTTAAAGGCAATAAAACGAAGCTAAACTTTTACTCTTTTTTTATTTTTTGAGCGAGGATGAAAACTAAAAATCGTTTCTTTTAAATAATTACGATCTAAATGAGTATAAATTTCGGTAGTGGTAATGGATTCGTGACCAAGCATTTCTTGTACGGCGCGTAAATCTGCACCACCTTCAACTAAATGTGTAGCAAAAGAATGGCGAAAGGTATGCGGACTAATACTCTTGCGTATGTTGGCTATTTTTGCAGTTTGTTTAATAATATTAAAAATCATTACTCTTGATAAACGGCTACCTCTGCGATTTAAGAACAACAAATCTTCTTCTCCTTTTTTTATCTTAAGGTGCACACGAATGTCGTTTTGATATATTTTAATAAACTTTTTTGCTGAGCTGCCAAGTGGTACAAAACGTTCTTTGTTTCCTTTGCCTGTAACTTTTAAGAAGTCAATCTCAAAATAAATATCAGAAATTTTTAGATTCACCAATTCTGTTACTCGTAAACCACAAGCGTATAAGGTTTCTAGTATTGCTTTGTTTCTAACTCCTTCTGGGCTGCTCACATCAATAGAATCGAGCATAATATTTATCTCGTCTAAACTAAGTGTATCCGGTAGTTTACGGCCTAATTTTGGGGTATCTACCAGGGCAGAAGGATCTATTTTTAGAATATCCTCCAGCATTAAATATTTGTAATATGCTTTGATTCCGGATAACACCCTGGCTTGCGAACTAGCCGTCATTCCAAGTTCATTTATCCATACCAGAAATTCTTTTATATCTTTGGATTCAACATTTACTGGAGAAGTATTTTGTTTGATGTAAACAAAGTATTGATGAAGTTTGTCAACATCATGAATATAAGCATCAATAGAATTCTTCGAAAGAGAACGTTCTAACTTTAAATACGATTTAAAACCTTTAATACTTGAAATCCAATCCATGTCTACTAAAAAAGTAATAATAATTAATGGGCCTAATCTTAATTTAATAGGTAAACGAGAAAGGACAATATACGGAGAATTATCGTTCGAAGAATATTTAAATACTGTTAAATTAAAATATACAAACCTAGAAATTCACTATTTTCAATCGAATGATGAAGGGGAAATAATACAAAAAATCCACTCAGCGAATGAAAACTTTGATGGCATTATTATAAACCCTGGAGCATACGGTCATACTTCTTTAGCTATTGCAGATGCTGTAGCAGCCATACAAATTGTTTGTATTGAAGTGCATATTTCAAATATATATGCTCGTGAGAATTTCAGGCATTACACTTTAATTAGTGCTAAGTGTAAAGGGAGCATTAGTGGTTTTGGACTGCAATCTTATGAACTAGCCTTGAACTATTTCAACTAATCAAACTTTTTAGGGTCTAGTTTATTAAATGTTTTTTTACCTAGTAAAAAATAATCAAATACAATACTTCTGTTGTAAATGCCTGTATTATTAGGCGATTTGAAGAGTTTCAATAGTTTTTTTCGTTTGTTGTGCCAAGTGATTTGAGTAATTAAAAAATCGTAATGTGCTCTGTTAATTGCAAAAGCATGTTTAAATCTACCTGCTAACATAAACCTAAACCATTGAATTAAATCAAGTACATGTCTTATAAAAATAATGCTAAATGATTTATGTAGAGCAAGGTTTTTTCTTAAGGTAATTAAGCTATTTCTAAAATTTAAATACGTTTTATGTGGATTGCTTTCATGCAAGGTTGCACCTCCTAAATGGTATACCACAGATGCGTTGCAACTGTACACTTTATATCCCATGTTTTTTATTCTCCAACACAAATCAATCTCTTCCATGTGTGCAAAAAAATCAACATCTAAACCACCAGATTTGTGGTACACATCTGCTTTTATAAACATTGCAGCACCACTTGCCCAAAATATTTCTGTGTTTTCATTGTATTGATTTTCGTCCTTTTCAACAGTATCAAAAATTCTGCCTTTGCAAAAAGGATATCCAAACTTATCAATATAACCACCGGCAGCACCGGCATATTCGAAGTTCTTTTTATCTAAATAACTAAGTATTTTTGGTTGGGCAATAGCGATATCTTTATTGTTTTCCATCAACTCAATTACCGGTTCTATCCAATTCTCTGTTACTTCCACATCAGAATTCAATAAAATATAATAATCTACGTCTGTAATTCTGTTTAATATATTTTGATAGCCCTCCGCATATCCTCCATTTATCTCATTCTTTAGTATTTCGAATGTTGGTAAATTAGCTTTAACCCATTCGACTGATCCATCTGTAGAAGCATTGTCGGCCAAAACTAAACGAAGGTTAGGATAGCTACTATTATATACAGATGGCAAGAATTCTGGTAATAGTTTTTCACCATTATAATTTAATACTACAACTGCAACTCTGGGGAATTTGCTCATTATAAATTATATTTTAACTTAATTGCTTCAGTTGGCTTGTGTTTCCACCTTCTGTGCGACCATAACCAAAATTCAGGTTTTTCTTTAATTCTTTTTTCTAAGTAACGAGTATGGAGCTCTGTAATTTCAAACTCTTTTAGTTCACTTATATTTTCTGCTAAAATAACAAATTCAAACTCTAAATGCCCTCTTTTTACTTGCTCAATATCCATAAAAGCAACTACGCTGTTAAAATGTTTTGATATTTTTTCTGTACCCATAAATACAGGAGTGTCTTGGTTTAAAAAGGTAGTCCAATAATTGCTATCTGAGCTTGATGGTGTTTGATCGGCAATTATGGCTATGCTAAATTGGGTAGAGCTGTTTTTTATAAGTGTACGCATAGAAGTTTGCATAGGTAAGGCTACTATACCATGCCTTGTGCGCATATCATAAAATAGTTTATCGAAAATTTTATTGTGAAGGGGTTTGTATATTCCATAGGTAGTAATCGGAGTATATATTGGCAAGGCTTGTGCAAACCATTCCCAATTGTGGTAATGACCAAATACAACACTGATGTTTCTGCCTTCTTTTATTAACTCGTAAAAACGTTCAGAATTTTTAATTTTTACTCGTTTTTTTAACTCCGCTTCAGTAAAGGATACAAGTTTAGTGGTTTCTAAAAATACATCGCATAAATGATGGTAGAATTTTTTTTCAATTGTTTTACGTTGCGATTCGTTCAATTCTGGAAACGCATTTTTTAAATTTTGATATACTACTTTTCTTCTATATCCAAATACATGGTAAATTAAAAGGTAGAAAAAATCACTTAAAAAATAGATGATACTAAATGGTAAATAGGAAACTAGGCGTATTAAAAAAACACCTAAGTATGAAAAAATACTATTCATTATAATCTAGATCTAAACGTTTGCCATAATAGTCGGCATCAGTATTATCATCGTCGTATTTCATCGTTCTAGCCATTATTTTATACTTCCATTGTGGATCATTTCTCTCGCCAACTAAGTTTGAATGCAATAAAACCATTTCATTTCTGATGTTATCCGGACTAAAGAATACAAATTTACGATTAGAGAATGTTTTTATTTTGAAGTACTGCCAAATTTCATAAGGGTAAGCTTGGTTATCCATATCATTAAAACGGATGTTGTTTGGTGCGCCGTATTTCAAAAATATATATCCTCGATCTGATGCATATCCTTTTGTAAATGGTGAACTAAATTTTGCATTTACAATTTTCACTTGCTCTTCATATTCCGCCCATTTAATAGCCGATTCTCCAGGGTGGCGCTTCTCCCAGAAGTATATAAGGTATTGACGCATCAATGTTTCATCGTCATTTGCAAGTAATGTTTTTGTATAATCTAACTCTTGTTGAATAGAAATAGGAGCGAGGCATTTAATGTTTTCAATCATTTCCTCTTTATTATATTTAGCTGCAAATGAATTGTCGAAAGCAATACCAGAAATTGAAGATATATCACCAGAGAGGGCTTTATTACTACGTTGGAAAAAATTACTTTTAGAAGCAATTATTTCATTGTTTCTATTTCTTAATTCAACTACTACATAATAGCTTCCACTTGGTAAAAGGGATATATCGAACTCATTTAATAATACGATTACATCCTTTGCTAAAACTTTTTTGTTCTGAGTATAATTACTTAATTTATTACTTCCGTTGGCATTTTGTAAATAGTAGCTAAGTAAATAAGTTTCATTAGCTGTTAACAATTGTGTATTGTATATTTCAGAGTAGAAAATTAATTTGCTAACATTCGTAGGAAGAAAATTATTTACAAATGGAATCATTTCTAAACCGTTTCTATTAAATTGTTTGTTAGCGCTAGCTTTTGCATACGATTCTAACAAAATAATATCCGATATAGAAATTTTATTTTTTTCGTAATTAATTTCAAAATCCTGCTTTACAACTTCTTTGTTTTTCTCGTTCCCATTATCTACAATCGTTAACTCAAAGTTGTATTTACCATTTGGCAGTTTATATCTTTTCTGATCAATAAAGTTTGAAGCAATATTTGTTGTATCCGTTAATTCTGGACTCAATAAATTAAATTTCTCTGCAGAAATAATAAGCTCATCTTGTTTAATTATAATCGTGATGCCAATGCTGCCTTGGAATAGATTTTTTTTATTTTTCGTGTATTCTACAGAATTACCATTTACAGAAATATGCGTTTCTAAATAGGGCTCTTGTTCTGGGGTATTAAAAGTGTAATAAGATAGGTATGCTTTTAATTTCTTGGCTTCGGATGTAATTGGTAATACAAAAATTGCCAACGTACATATCAATAATATTTTTTTCATGATGATAAAATTAAACAAACTAATGTAAATTTACGCTTTCAAATGATTTTCTACTAATACTAATGTCTATTTAATGTCAATAATACATGCACATCAATTACCTACCTAACATTGCATATTTTCAGGAACTGTTAAATAACAAGGAGTTTGTTTTTCATTTAAACGATATTTATCACCGACAGACCTATAGAAATAGAACCGAAATTGTTGGGCCAAATGGCAAAATGGTATTGAGCATCCCCACATTAAAATTAGAACCTGGTGAAAGAAACTTCGAAAACATCCGAATATCATATTCCGAATCGTGGTTAAAACAACATTGGAAAAGCTTTGAGTCGGCTTACAGGCGTTCTGTTTATTTTGAGTATTACGAAGATAAATTTAAAGAATTATATAAAAAACCAAGTTTTGAGTATTTGTGGGAGTTTAATTTTGAGTTAATTAAATCAGTGTTAAGTGTGTTAAAAATTCAGGATGCACTAATTTTAAATAGAGAAAGTAAAATTGAGGATAAAACGTATAACTCACTCTATTTCAGCAAACAATATACGCAGGTATTTAGCAGTAAAATAGCATTTGAAGAGAATTTGTCGATAATTGACCTTATTTTTAACACAGGTCCAAATGCAAAACAATACTTAATGTTTAGTTAATACTAAAAAAACAAGCATTTTTTTTGAATTTTAGACTATATATGTTACTTTTGCACTAAATAAAAAATCATTAATCAACCAACAAAAAATTATGAAAAAGAACTTTAAATTATTGTTATTAGTAGGTTTAGCAGTTTCAATTGGATTTACTTCTTGTACTGATGAAGAAGAAGATGTAACTCCTACACCAACTCCAGTAACTTACGGACAAATCAATACTTACTCAGCTAAGTTATTAGGTGGTCAAAACAACGTTGCTACAGGTAGTTTCTTCTCAACTTCAACTGGTACAGTAATTGGATCTGTTGATGCAGGTGCAAGCACTACATTACAAGCTTCTATTGACTTCGCTTATTTCTACGGAACTACAAATGCTGCTTCTATGGGTGCACCTAGTGATGCAACAGTAGCTACAGCTCACACTGGTTCTACTACATTACCAAACTGGACAGTTAAAAACTCAACTAAGTTTGTTGTAACTACATTAACTCCAACTTCATTCATCGGATCTATGAACGATTCATTAATTAAAACGATTGATTCTACAACTGTTTCTACTTCTTTAGTAAATCAATTAACAGTTGGTAAAATTGTAGCATTTAAAACTGTTGGTGGTAAATATGGATTATTCCATGTTTCTGCAATCG
>JAGVEE010000073.1 GCA_020058405.1 Sphingobacteriales bacterium | reverse complement strand
GTGTCAACAAATATTATTTGCTTAATATGAATATTTTGTGATTTAGATATAAAACTAACACTAATTAGTATTAATAATATGGCGCATTTCTTTAACATAAATTTCTCCTTATTAATTTTTAGGGGGTTTTGTCTGTTTTTGAAACTTTTCCTTGATCAAAATTTGCAGGAGGTGCACATTCACTACTAACTTCAACGTTTGGTTGTGTTTTAACTGCATCCATTTCTCTATCCATTCCTCTATTAATGGGGCCTTTCACTAAACCAGCTTGATGTAGTATTTGAGTTACCATGCCTTTTGTGATTTTTGTTTCACTATTTAATCTATCTTCACCTCTTTTCATCAGTCCTTTTGTCCAATGACCCAATCCGAATGTATGACCCATTTCATGCGCACCTGTTTCTCTATTCTCAGCAGATGCTTTAGCTGTAACATCTTTCCCACGTTCTGTTTGACCATGTTCTGGATAAGCATCTTCTGGGACAATAGCATATTGATTTGCCATTCCAGATTTGTCTTTTTCAAGTGCATCTGCACGATCGGAATAATCCCCTTCAACAATTTTCACACTAACATTAAACTGAACATTATATTTTTGACCATCAATAGTATATTCATACTCACCAGATTCCTTGTTCCAATTGTTCGCAGCTTTTTGTGCTGAAGCGGCATCAGCTTTGGTTGAATAAAATGTTGCTGAAACAATAATTGTTTTAGTATCATGATTTACATGAACTCCAAAATCCTTTCCATCATAATCAACAAATTTTATTGGGTTATTTCCTGCAAAAATATAAGGGCTTAAATATGGATACTTCTTTTGCAATGGATCGATGCTTAACCACCGTCCCAACCTCGGATCATATATTCTATCCCCGAAATCTATGCTGTTCCCTATCCCTTTCACCTCATTATCATTCTCTTTTCCATTAAAACCGAAACGATACCCATCCAATTTTATCTCGAATTTATTCTTGCTTAATAATGAAACCTACACGACAAAATATAGATACTATCAACTTCCACCTTATACACTAACCTGTGTTCTTTTTCAATCCTCCGCGACCAATACCCGCTTAAGTCACCTACTAATGGTTCAGGTATACCCGAACCTTCATAAGGAGTTCTGCTTATCTCTTTCTGTAAACTTTCGATTTTCGATTGAATTTTTTTATTCTCCTTAATCCAATAACAATATTCTTCCCACGCGTTTTTAGAAAATATCAAATTCATTTTAAATCATTAATGTTCTTTTTTATAGTGTTTCCTTCTTCAATTTGTTTAACCGATTCGAATAATCTACTTGCATTATTTTTAGTCGATAATAAATGAACCGTTTCAATTAACGAATTATACTCATCTAAGGACATTAAAACGGTTCCTTTACCAACACCTCTTTTTACAATTAAAGTTTCGTCGTTTTCTTCAATTATATCGAGGTATTTTTTTAAATCTTTTCTTAATTCTGTAAAATTTGCTGCTAACATACGTACTTATTTAAGTACAAATATAAGTACTTTATTAGGTAACATTTACTAAATCTACTATATTTTTACATTGTATATTTCCTGCCCTTATTCACTTCTTTCAAATGCACCATTAATGGTTCAAAATACGATACCATTGCTTTTGCATTTAAATCTTCACCGGTTTTTTCTTTCAATACCGCTCTCCAATCTTTAGAAGCGCCTGGGTACATAATCGATTTTAAAAAGGCTCCAACTTCTTGGTTGCCCCAGTAATTAGTAGCACGTGGGTCTTGCTTCAATATGTTCTTCGCAATATGGTCGTGCAATTGGAATAAAATAACATACGACAAAGCGTAGTCATAATATTGCGCTGCATCATCATTTATATGTGTTTTAGTAGCTGCATCGCAATACTCCTCGCCTCTTTCACTCGGTGGTACCACGCCTTGGTACTCTTTTACCAATTCCCACCAACGTTTGTTGAACTGATCGGCAGGTAAATTATCGGTATATAAAGATTTTTCGAACTCACTCATTACTCCTGCTGCAAAAGGAATAAATACTGCATAGTTCAAAGCCTCTTTCAATAAGTTTTGCACCTGATCTACTTTCGCATTCGAATCAACCAATCCTCTTTGTACTAAAAATGGTTTTTGTGTAGCAGCCAATCCCATTAAACTTCCCATGGCTTCATGGTAAGCTCTGTTTGCTCCAGCTCTTAACAAGGGTGGCACATCGGCATTGGTATAAGTCATGTAATAATAAATATGCCCTAGCTCATGGTTCGAAGTTTCAAACCATTCTGCATTCGGTTCTACACTCATTAAACTTCTTACATCTTTATTTAAATCCATGTGCCAAGCACTCGCATGGTTGTTCTTTTTAATTTTAGAACCTTCTGGTAATGGGTATAAACTAGATTTCTCCCAAAAGCTTGCTGGCAAAGCATCATAGCCTAAACTCTTATAAAAATTCTCTCCTTCTTTTACAATCCATTCCGGCGATTTTGTTTTTAAAATCCCATCAATATCCAATCCTTCTACTGTAATCATCGAACTCCAATCTTGTGCCCAACGGTTAGAAATCCAATCGGCAGGAATATAATCTGGCACTTCTTTTACTCCATATTTTTTTGCTAATTCATAACGCGCATAGGTATGCAACTCTCTAAATAAGGGACGCAATTCTTTGTTCAATTTCCTCATCATCTCCATCATCTCATCCGTTTTCATTCCATACTCAGATACTTGGTAAGAGAAGTAATCATTATATCCCAAAGCTTTTACGGTTTCATTTCTGAGTCTACGTAAATTAGTTAAGCCTGCTTTTAATCCTTTACCCACTTCTTTGCTCGCTTCCCAAGCTTTGCGTCGCTCTTCTAAATTGTTTGAAGTTTTTAATACTTCATCCAATAAATTTGTGCTTACCGATTTTCCATTTAATTTAAAATCATAACCAAACAATTTTTCGGTTTGTGCGGTCTCCGCTTTAATTCTTTCTTTCACTAAATCGGCTACTGTTTGTGGGTTGTTACCGGCAGCAAATAAAATCACTTCCAATTGCTTTGCTTGCAGTTCGGTTAAATGTTTTTTATGTTCCAAAAATTTCTTCGCATTCTCAATATTTTCGGCACTTCCGGTAAATTTTGCATAAGCTTCGTTCGCAGCTTCGGTAGCCTTTGCATTGGTACTATCGCCTTCTATAATTTCGATGTTCGATTTCCATTGCGCTTCAGATGTAGCGCTGTATAACTTAACATATTCTTCGGTATAGGCATCTATAAATGTTTGTGCTTCGGCTTGTATTTTAGAATGATCTTGTTTACAGGCGGCCATCAAACTAATGGCTAATACCGAAATAAATAATATTTTTTTCATATCTATTTTATTTTAATCCCATTGTTTTTTTCATCACATTAAAAATCCAAGTATTCTCATAAATACCTCCTAAACTCTCTGCTCCCGGACCAAATGCATACACTGGCACCATGGTTCCTGTATGGTTTTTAGTCGTAAATTTAGGTTCAATTTTATTCTGAGTTTTATCTTCTTCGTTACCACTTAAAGCAAAGCCTCCAGTTTCATGATCGGCTGTTACAATTACCAATGTGTTACCATCTTTTTCAGCAAAATCAAGTGCTTTGGCAATGGCTAAATCAAAATCCATTACCTCTTGGCGAATGTACTCTGCATCGTTTGCGTGCCCTCCCCAATCTATTTGCGAACCCTCTACCATCAAGAAAAATCCTGTTCCACTTTTAGATAATCTATTAATGGCTAATTGAGTAGAATTGGCTAAAAATGAACCTCTACCTTCTTGCATTTTCGGCAAGTGTTTAGGTGCAACTAAAGCTGCTAATTTTTGAGTACCGGTATACATATACAACTCTTGTTCAGATTGTATAACCATGTAGCCATTGACTTTTAACTGCGCAGTTAAATCAACATTGTCTTTACGTTTTGCAAAATGATCATAGCCACCACCTATAAATAAATCGATGTCTGTTTTCAAAAAATCTTTTGCAATTTCTTCATACATTTCTCTAGAAGGTTGGTGAGCAATAAATGAAGCAGGCGTTGCATGTGTAATGGCACACGTTGCCACCATTCCAGTTGCATAGCCTTTCGCTTCAGCCATCTCTAAAATGGTTGTCATAGGCATTTTATTAATGTCTACTCCCACCGCACCGTTATATGTTTTTGCACCACTTGCCAAGGCTGTTGCACCCGCAGCAGAGTCGGTTATTTTATGATCGGCCGCACTGGTTTTACTTAAGCCCAAGGTTTTAAATCGCTCAAATGCCATGCGTTCAGTAGCCATCATCAGGGCATAACTTACCTGACTTAAACCCATTCCATCACCAATTAATAAAATTACATTTACTGGTTTTTTAACCTTCGGATCATCGGGTTTAAACGATGTAAAAGAAGCAAATACAAGTACTAATAATAAGCACGATAAAATTCTATTTTTCATAGTAAATAATGGTTTAATTGAATACATATTGCAATATACGGCTTATATTATATACCTCTATAGGCTGATGAAAATTTAACATAAACGATACATTTTACCTGGTAATGACTTCACAATACCTGAAAATTCTAGTTGTAATAAAATGGTTGCCATTTTAGAACTTTTCCATTCAAAATAGTTCAACAAATCATCAAAATGTGTATGCATATTTTGCCTGATAAGAAATTGCACTATACTATTTTCTTCTTCCGTTAAATTGATAAACATTTTTCGCTGAATATTAGCATGCGAAATTTCATCCCAAGCCAAAGCTTCAATCATTTCTTTACCATTACAAATTACTTGAGCCAAATTATTTTTTATGAGATTGATGCAGCCCTTACTTTGGGTATCATATACCCTACCCGGAAATGCAAATACATCTCGGTTATACGAATTTGCCATGTCGGCTGTAATTAAAGCCCCGCCTTGCTCTCGAGCCTCTACAACTACCACGGCATCACTCATACCTGCAATAATTCTGTTCCTAGCCGGGAAGTTTTCTCTATCGGGTTTTACTTCACTATGAAATTCTGTTAGAAGAGCGCCTTGCTCAATAATATCCATGGCAATTTGCTTATGCGAAATTGGATAAATTCTATCCAAGCCATGCCCAACTACGGCCACCGTTTGTAAGCCAGCATTTAAAGCTTCTTTATGTGCACAAATATCAATGCCGTAGGCCAAGCCACTAATAATTATTGGGTTATAGGCTTTTATTTCTTGAATAAATTCTTTGCAAATTCCCCTGCCGTAATCGGTAGCTAGGCGCGATCCTACCATAGCTATAATATGTTTCGAATCTAAATTAGTACTCCCTTTTGCGTAAATCAGTACAGGAGAATCTGCACATCTTTTTAACCTACTTGGGTATACCTCGTTGTTAAATGCATACACATCTATATGATGTTTTTCTATAAACCTGAGTTCTTGTTCGGCCCTTTCTAATAAATTGTTTTGCTTTATTTCTCTAGCAGTGCTTGGCCCGACCCCTGCAACTCGCATTAATTTAGCTTCCGAACTTTGTAACACTTGCTCGGCAGAACCTAAATTTTTAATTAACTCTTTCGCTGTAACCGGACCCACATGTGGAGTCATACTCAACGCAATTAAATTCAATAACTCTTTCTCCATACGGAAAAATAAATGAATGATTGCATTTACTCAACTGCATATATGCAGGTTTTTTTATCAGCAGAATATATTATGAAAAAATGGGCACATGTATAATGCCTTTGGTATCGAAGAATTCTTCTTTAAAATACTCAGTAAGCGCGAACAATTGATAAGGTTTATGCAACTCATCAAACTCCTCAGAAAGGTCGATCCCTTTCAAATAAAGTATTCCATTATCTAAGCTGTTTTGTTGTTTTTTACTGAACTTTTGATGCACCCAAGGATAAAAATTGATCAACCTGGTTACCGCACGCGACACAACAAAGTCGAATTTCTCCTTTACGTCCTCTGCCCTTGTATGTGCTGCTCTTACATTTTTCAATCCCAATGCAGCGGCAACTTCTTGCACTACTTTTATTTTTTTACCAATAGAATCTACCAAGAAAAAATCAATTTCAGGAAATAATATTGCTAAAGGAATACCCGGGAATCCACCACCAGTACCTACATCCAATACCTTGGTTCCTGGAGTAAATTCTATCACTTTTGCGATTCCTAAAGAATGCAATACATGTCGCTCATAAAAATGATCCATGTCTTTTCTAGAAATAACATTTATTTTTTCATTCCATTCTGTATACAATGGGGCCAACATTTCGAGCTGTTGGTATTGTATTTCAGTTAAGTTGGGGAAGTATTGTTTAATGAGTTCCACTATATTTTCTCTTTTCCTTTTTTAATGGTGTTGAATAATAAATCGCGTGCCCTAAACAATTGTGCTTTTACAGTACCCAATGGTAAATCGAGTTCTTCTGCAATTTCTTCGTAACTGCGTTCATCAAAATAACGCATTATTACTAATTGTTTATAACGTGCAGGAAGCTTGTCTACGATGGTTCGCATCAAATCGTTCTTCTGCTTTTTAATCATTTTTTCTTCTGGATCCAATCCTTCCGAAGCAAAATCTATTTTACGATCTTCTCCTTCATGAGATTCGAAGGTTTCATCAATAGAAAAAGTTTTTAATCTTTTTTTACGAATAAAATCGATGCAATTATTAGTAGCAATTTTAAATAACCAGGTAGAGAACGCAAACTCTGGTCTATATTTCTCAATGTTTTCAAAGGCTTTACCAAAGGCTTCCACCGTTAAATCGTTGGCATCTTCTTTGTTATTAACCATTTTCAAAATCATGAAATAGATAGAATCCTTGTATCGCACCATTAGTTCGGCATACGCTTTCTGGTCGTTCTGCAAAGCCTTTTTAACGAGCTCTAAATCCTCTGTAGCCTTTTGTGATAAGTTTGGATTTACTTCCATTTTTTTGGTTTAATGATCAATGAAATGAGAGCCCAAAATGGTATGATTAAAAAATATAACAGTTCTAAGATAGGATAAAAAGGGAACAAATCTTTGGTTCCTAAATTTTTCATGGCAGAAAAATAAAATACACCGGAGAGTAATAGCTTAGCAAATAAAAATCCCAAACTTATTTCTAATGGTAATTGTAATATAAATCCTGCTAATAAACACAACCAAAATAATAAAGCTGTACTCGAAATAATGGCTAGGCTTACTCTATGCGATTTTTTATATTCCACTCCTACATGTAAATGACGAAGTTTTTGAATATAATATTCACCCCAAGTTGTTTTTGTAGGTGTATATATAAAACTATCCGGATCTAAACAAACAGATACATTCGTCTTCGTAGCAGTAGCATTTACAAACAAATCATCGTCGCCAGAGAGTATATGCATGTGCGAAGCAAAACCTTTGTTCTTAAAAAACAATGTTTTTGTATACGCTAAATTTCTACCCACTCCCATGTAAGTTTGTTTTCTTATTGAAAACGATATGTACTGAAAAGCCGTGTAAAAAGTTTCAAATCTTGAGAAAGCATTTAAAAAGCCATTGGTTTTTATATATGGCGAATGCCCCAACACAATTTCTTTACCTTCTGTAAACCCTTCTTGCATTAAACTAATCCAATTCTTAGATACTGCTTTACAATCGGCATCAGTTAACAATAAATGCTCATACTTTGCAGCTTTGTACCCAATAGTTAAGGCAAATTTTTTGCCATGTTTATATTTCTCTTCCTCTTCTAACTCAACTACTTTTAAATGAGAATACCGTGCTTGATAGCCTTTTAGTATATCTTCAGAATTATCATAAGAACAATCGTTTACTACTATCACTTCATATTCTGGATATTCTTGCGTAAGAATACTATCTAAAAACTCCTGCAAATTGTCGGCTTCATTTCTGGCCGCAATGATTACAGAAATAGGTAGTTTTTTTGAAGTACTTAAACTTGGCTTTTTATAAAATGTAATCGCCGAAAAATAACGTAAGTGGTAGTAAATCTGTATGATAAAAAATAAGGATAATAATCCGATTAGTATTTCTACGTAGCTCAATTTTGCCTCCAATATTATCTTGCTAAACTATTACAATTAATCAATTTATGCTAACAGAATTATTAAAATAATTAAGTTTTTAGCCCTTATTCAATCTATATTGGTTGTATGTATTTATTATATCTTTGTGTCGAATGAAATTTACATTAAAAACTACTGATAAAGATTCGAAGGCACGTGCCGGAATATTAGAAACCGCACATGGAACGATAGAAACGCCCATATTTATGCCTGTTGGCACAGCTGGTACTGTAAAAGGCGTACATCAGCGCGAACTAAAAAACGACATTGAAGCTCAAATTATATTAGGTAATACTTACCATCCTTTTTTACGCCCCGGTATAGATACCATTGAAGCAGCCGGTGGATTACATAAATTTAATAACTGGGACTTGCCGATACTAACAGATAGTGGAGGTTACCAAGTATATTCTTTATCTGGTGTTCGTAAAATAAAGGAAGAAGGGGTTACTTTTCGTTCTCATATCGATGGTTCTAAACACTTGTTTACACCAGAAAATGTAATGGATATACAGCGTATTATTGGTGCCGATATTATTATGGCCTTTGATGAATGTACGCCGTACCCTTGCGATTATAGGTATGCGAAACGCTCCATGGAGATGACCCACAGATGGTTAAAACGTTGTTGCGAACGCTTCGATACTACAGAACCTAAATATGGCTTCGACCAAACCTTATTCCCTATTGTACAAGGCAGTACATATAAAGATTTAAGAATGCAATCTGCAGAAGCTATTGCTTCTTTCGGACGCGAAGGCAATGCCATTGGTGGTTTATCAGTAGGCGAACCTGCTGAAGAAATGTATGAAATGACGGAAATCGTTACCAATATATTACCCCTTGATAAACCTCGTTATTTAATGGGTGTAGGTACTCCTATTAATATTTTAGAATGTATTGCCTTGGGTATAGATATGTTTGATTGTGTAATGCCAACACGTAATGCACGAAATGGTATGTTGTTCACATCCGAAGGCATCATCAACATAAAAAATGAAAAATGGAAAAACGATTTTACTGCCGTAGACCCTAATAGCGACTTGTTTTCTGACATTAATTACTCTAAAGCTTACTTACGCCATTTAATCATCTCTAAAGAAATTTTAGGTGCTCAAATTGCTACTTTACACAATTTGCATTTTTACTTATGGCTTGTTAAAGAGGCACGTAAACATATTATAGAGGGCGATTTTTACTCGTGGAAAAACAGTATGGTTAAAAAATTAGCACATCGATTATAATTACATTCTTATATTTATACCGTGCGTAAACTGAAGCTGCAAATAATAGATTGGTATATAATTAAGAAGTTCTTAGGGACCTTTGTGTTTACCCTTGCCATATTTATTGCCATTGCAGTAATCTTCGATATTTCTGAAAAAGTAGACGATTTTCTTCGTACGCAAACACCTATTAGTAAAATCATATTCGAATATTACCTCAATTTTATCCCCTTTTATGTAGGATTATTGAGTCCTCTCCTCATATTTATTGCGGCCATATTATTTACAGCACGCATGGCCAATAACACAGAAATTGTAGCCATATTAAGTGGTGGAGTTAGTTTTCAACGATTATTGTATCCATATTTTGTTACTTCCTTATTCCTTTCTATCCTAAGTTTTTTCTTTAATTCTTATACCATTCCGAACTCCAATAAAGTTAGAGTAGAGTTCGAAAACACCTATATTAACAATAGGTATGTGTACAAAGAACGGAATATACATATGCAACTTGATGATTCTACGTATGCCTATTTAGAGAGTTATAATAACCAAGAAGATGTTGGATTTCGTTTCTCTTTAGAAAAATTTAGAGGCAAAGACTTGTATTACAAACTAATGTCCGATCAAATTAGATGGGATACAACCAAAAAGAGTTGGATAATAGTGGGTTATTCTATTAAGCATATAAAAGGATTGAATGAGAGTTTAGAGCGAGGCGATAAAAAAGATACTGTATTGGCAATGAGCCCTGTAGATTTTGAACGAAAGGACAACAGTATTGGTTCCTTAACTACTCCCGAGCTTAAAGAATACATTATTAAAGAAAGAAAGCGAGGTGCGAGTGGAATTGAGGCCTATGAAGTGGAATATTATAAGCGTTTTGCTATGCCTTTTTCTACCTTTATATTAGTACTTATTGCTGTTTCTTTATGTTCCAGAAAGGTACGAGGGGGTGTTGGTGCACAGTTGGGAATTGGTATTGGTAGCAGTTTTACCTTTATTATGTTGATGCAGTTTACCACAACTTTTGCCTTAAAAGGAGGCTTACATCCTATGTTATCTGTGTGGATTCCGAATATAATATTTACCATTTACGGACTATATTTATTAAAAATTGCACCTAAATAAGAACCTTTTACTCTTACATATTACGGTATTTATATGGGGTTTTACCGCCATATTTGGAGCCTTAATTAGCGTTTCTGCCTACGAATTAGTATGGTACAGAATGCTTATTGCGAGCATTAGTTTGTTTATTTACGAATATATTTGGAATAAAAATCGTCCTCAAATAAGCTTTAAAAAGCAAGTAATATTACTCGGAATTGGGGGAATTGTAGCCTTACATTGGTTCTTTTTTTACCACTCCATTAAAACTTCTACCATATCTGTTGCCCTGGTTTGCCTTTCATCAACGGCATTATTTACCAGTTTTTTGAGTCCAATATTTAACAAAAAAGCAAAAATTTCGATAGTAGATCTAATCATCGGATTGGTAATAATTGTTGGTATTGCCTTCATTTTCTCCTTCGAAACTCAATATACAGAAGGCATTATTTACGGATTAATTGCCTCCTTTTGTGCGGCAATTTTTACCATTTTTAATGAAATTGAAGTAAAAGATTTGCCTGCCAGCACCATTGGCTTGTATGAAATGTTCGGAGGATTTTTACTTTTAAGCCTTTATTTAGGCTTTACAAATAGCCAAAATCAATACCAATTAGCCATTTCTAGCTCCGATTTTTGGTATTTAATGTTGCTCGGAACTGTTTGCACAGCACTTGCATATGTTACCGGGGTAGCTGTAATGAAAGAACTTTCTGCCTATACCGTTGTTCTAACTACAAACCTAGAGCCAGTTTATGGCATCGTTTTAGCGGTACTTATCTTCGGAAAACGCGAATTAATGACTGCTGGATTCTACCAAGGAGCCGCTATTATTCTGCTTGCAGTGTTTGTTTATCCCTTTGTGAAGGGGTATTTTAATAAAACTGGTCGTTAGTAGTTAGTCTTTAGTCTTTAGAATATACTAACTAGAAACAGTCTAACGACTAACTACTAATGACTAATATGAAAAAATCCACCTTCACAACCCCTCGCACAGCCCACTATTACAGCACCGAAATTGGCACTTCAGAGCCCCAAAATGTGTGGATATTACTCTACGGTTATGGGCAAAGTGCTATGCATTTTATGAATAATTTTAAAGACTTTAACCCTCAAAACAGCCTATTAATAGCTCCAGAAGGGCTCTCAAAATTCTATTTAAAAGGGGTCGATGGAAGGGTGGGGGCTAGCTGGATGACCAAAGAAAACCGTGAAGATGAGATACAGGATCAGCTGCAATTAGTGGACCATTTACTGGCCAAAATAGACCCAGATTCGAGGCTTAAAATTCATCTATTTGGCTTCTCACAAGGAGCTGCTGTGGCTTGCCGGTGGTACCAACATACTACCCGAAAAGTAGAAAACTTGGTAATTTGGGGAGCTGGATTGCCCTTAGAGACCGATGCCACAATGGCATTAAAATATGGAGCTTGTAATACAGTATTTGTACTGGGGGATGAGGATGAGTTCATCCAAGAAGAGCGACTAAGGCAATATTATCAGACCCTAAAGGACCTCCAATTTCGTCACAATGTCATAACTTACAAAGGGGTTCATAGGCTCGAAAAAACGGGTTTTGATTTGTTAAAAATACATCTAAAATCAGAAAATTTCATTTAATTAGTAATATATAAAGTACTATAAATCAGTATAATTAAATACTTTAAATTAAAGTTAAATAATAGATTAAACATAAATTAAAACTAAAATTGTTAGCAAGAGAAAATCATTAAAAAATCATATTACTAATAATCAATACTTTATAGTAATTTACTTCAACCATTATTAAATGTTATAACATGAAAATAAAAACCATTTTCACGATTCTCCTTACTGCCATTATTACCATCGCATTATTTCAGAATTCGGAGCCAATTTTTATGAAATTTTTAGTCTTCGATTTTCAAATTTCGAAACTAGTGCTCATTGGGGCGGTTTTTATAGTCGGACTAATTGTCGGATTATTATGGGCGGCGCCAAAGCGTAAAGAGGAAGCTTTAGAGGCAGAAAAGAGCGAGCTCGACGAGAGTGATAAGGATTGGTTGAATTAAAACGGAAGGAACTTAGATCCAAAAAATCTGGCTGCCCTCGGGAGCTTCAAATTGATCTTGGAAACCCGGCTCGAAAATTCCGAAAAGGGTCGATCCACTCCCACTCATCGAAGCGAATTTTGCACCACGTTCGTATAGCTCATTTTTGATCTTCTGGAGCGCTGGGAATTTTGGGAACAACGAATCCTCAAAATCATTTTTAATTTGATGCTTCCAGCTTTCGATGGGTTGTTTAACCAAGCTTCTTAAATCTTGTGAAGATGGTTTTGGTTTTAGTCCAGAAAAAGCCTCTTTCGTGCTAATGCCAAAATTAGGCTTTATAAGCGCAAAAGTATAATTTTGAAGGTCTATGTCGATTGGCTCTAAGATTTCGCCTCTACCGCTCGCATATTGAGCCGTGTTTTTGATAAAGAAAGCACAGTCGCTGCCCAATTGTGCAGCCAAGTTTTCTAATTTTTCTAAACTCAAGTTCAGCTCAAATTTTTCATTTAACATTTTGAGTACCCAAGCGGCATCCGCAGAACCTCCACCCAAGCCAGCACCAAAAGGAATATTTTTGAGTAAGTAGATCGGAAGAGC
>JAGVEE010000134.1 GCA_020058405.1 Sphingobacteriales bacterium | reverse complement strand
GCCTTAGTAGGAAATGGAGTGTCGATGGTGACGCTCTATTACCTCCGCAGATTCTTAGTGTTTTTTGAAAAATTGATTGAACAAACAGATGAAGAACGCATAGAGTTATCAAACGAGTTAATCATTTTCTTTAAAACAATTCACACTACTCTTGAAGAGCATGCAGGCTTGTTAAAAAATGATATCAACGATGCACAACGAAAAACAATTTTAGATAATTTAGGAGAGGCAGGCAGCAATTACAGAGAACATATTTACAAACAATCTTTTTGGTCGGAGAAAAGAACTATTTCTTACCGCAGACTAAAGGAATTTGTGAACCTGAGTTTAGCATTTGTGGAGCATACTATAAATGCCAACAAGCGTGAAGATGATATGTATCATGCCTATAATTTGATGAGCATTAAAGGCGATAAAGAGGTAACTATTTCCTTTCTCAATGAAATGTTAGAAGGGCAAGTGGCGGTATTGAGTTCAGGATATTTATCACCAAAAGATGCCATCAAATTATTAGATAGCATGAAGAATAGTGCACTCTTCCGCCCAGATCAGTACAGTTATTTATTGTATCCTAATAAACAGCTACCAACCTTTTTACATAAAAATAAAATACCCAAAGAAGCAATACATAAATTAAAACTTGTGGAGGTATTACTTGCTTCAGGAGAAAAATCGATTGTTGAGAAAGACATTAAAGGCGAATACCATTTCAATGGAAATTTAAAAAATGCAGCCGATTTGAGTAATGCCATTGATTTATTAGATACGGCAATGTACGGTGCCTATATACAAACAGAAAAGAAAGCACTCTTAAATATTTATGAAACAGTATTCGACCACAAATCATTTACAGGTAGATCGGGTACATTTTATGGCTATGAAGGCCTAGGTTCTATTTATTGGCACATGGTTTCTAAATTGCAATTAGCAGTTCAAGAAGTATGTTTACAGGCAATTGAACAAGGAGAAACAGCCGAAGTAATTGGTAAATTGTTAGAACATTATTACGAGATAAATGCAGGAGTTGGCGTACATAAATCGCCTAAGCTTTACGGAGCATTTCCAACCGACCCATACTCGCATACCCCAAGTAATAAAGGGGCTCAGCAACCAGGCATGACTGGGCAGGTGAAAGAAGACATCATTAGTAGATTTGGAGAACTAGGTGTGTTTGTGTTAAATGGAAACTTGTATTTTAATCCGTGTTTATTACGTAAAGATGAGTTTACCACAGGCGATCGTAGTTTTAATTATGTAACCATCAATAAAGAACATAAAACCTTCGCACCCTTGCCAGGCTCCTTATGTTTTACCTTTTGCCAAGTGCCAATTATTTATCGTTTATCCGATGAGAATCGTTTGGAGATTGAAAAAACAGATGGCACTATGATTAAAACCGATTCCTTACATTTAGACACAAATACAAGTTCCGGAATTTTTAATAGAACAGGGGAGATAAGTAAAATAACGGTGTACGTTAACCAATCTATCTTAAAATAATAGGATGCGAAATAGTAGATTAATATTTTATTTTTTTATTACTAGCTTATTTATAGTAGCTTCTTGTGTTTCTCCTAAAACGGAGAAAAACAAAACAGCTGCCGAAATTTTAGGAGATTCTAACTACCTAGCCATTTGCTACGGAGGCTATCGCAGCAATACGCGCGATTTACAGCCGAGTATACCTCAACTAAAAGAAGATTTAAAAATTATGAGCGCAGCCGGTATTAAAATACTACGCACTTATAATACCAAGCTTGATGAAATTCGAAATTTATTAAAAGCAATTACTGAATTACAAACCGAGAATCCGGATTTTGAAATGTATGTAATGCTGGGTGTGTGGATTGATTGCGAAAATGCTTGGACAAATCTCCCACCGAATCATGAGAATGAAAACTTACTTGCCAATGCAGATGAAATTGAAAGAGCAGTAGAATTAACGAAAGCTTATCCGAACATCATCAAAATAATTTCGGTAGGAAATGAAGCCATGGTGAAATGGGCTACTAGCTATTATGTAAGTCCTGAAGTTATTTTGAATTGGGTAAGGTATTTACAAAAATTAAAAGAAGAAAAAACATTACCCGAACATTTATGGATTACATCTTCAGATAATTATGCTTCTTGGGGCGGTGCCGATTCTTCTTATCATATTGAAATGTTAACCAAACTTTATGCAGCGGTTGATTACGTTTCTGTACATACTTACCCAATGCACGACTCTCATTACAGTCCTAGCTTTTGGGGCATCAACCCATCAGAAAAAAATTTATCAACAGAAGAAAAAATAGACTCGCTTATGTTGCGCGCATTGAATCATGCGAAAGCCCAATACCAGAGCGTAGCAAATTATATGCAGAAAATTGGTATTACTAAACCCATACATATTGGAGAAACAGGTTGGGCAACATCTTCTGATGGTTTTTATGGAAAAGAGGGATCAAAAGCTTGCGACGAATATAAATCTGCAATTTATTATAAGCTGATGAGAGAATGGACAAATAAAGAAAAAATTAGCTGCTTTTATTTTGAAGCATTTGATGAGCAATGGAAAGATGCAGAAAACCCAAATGGTTCTGAAAATCATTTTGGTTTATTTACGATAGATGGAAATGCGAAATATGTTCTTTGGGATAAAGTAGATCAAGGAGTTTTTAAGGATTTAACACGAGATGGAAAACCCATTGTAAAAACATACGGTGGAAAAAAAGAAGAGCTATTCAAAAATGTTTATTTACCAGAAAAATCAAACTAATACATAAACATGATTAAGAAACAACATATTTATACTTTGAAAACCATTTTTATTGGCATAATTTGCGTTGTTCAACTTCAATGTACAAATACGAAAGAAATGACTATTGATGTATACGAGACCTCAGAAAAAGGGAATGCATTAACGCTGCTAAAAGAATTTGAACCAGCAGAAAAATCGTTAAGCATAGAAATAAATCCATCGGAAAAATTTCAAGAAATAACAGGCTTTGGTGGATCCTTTACAGAAGCCTCGGCATCCTTGCTAAATAAACTTAGCCCGGCAAACAGAAAAAAAATACTAGAAGCTTATTTTGGGGAGGAAGGAGCGAGGTATTCGCTAACCCGCACACACATTGCATCCTGCGATTTTTCGTTGAGCAATTATACCTACGCAAAAGTAGAAGAGGATTTAGAGTTGAAACATTTTAGCATAGAAGATGATAGAGCGGATTTAATTCCGATGATTACCGAAGCACAAAAAATATCAAAAGAAGGATTTAAAATTATCGCATCACCATGGACGGCTCCGCCTTGGATGAAAGACAATAAAAGTTATATAGGCGGAAAATTAGTGCCAAAATACAAGGATGCATTCGCCTTGTATTTTTCTAAGTACTTATCGGCTTACAAAAAAGAAGGTATTAACATTTGGGGTGTTACCGTAATAAACGAGCCTCATGGAAATGGAAATAACTGGGAGAGCACTTTGTTTTCGCCTAAAGAAATGACGGACTTTGTACAAGATCATTTAGGTCCGAAATTAGAAAAAGATGGTTGGGGGAAAATCAATATTTTTGGTTACGACCAAAACAGAGCGGGCTTAAAAGAATGGGTAGATGAAATGTATCGTGACGAAAAATCATCTAAGTATTATGCAGGCACCGCCATACATTGGTACGAGAGTACTTATGATTATTTCCCGGAAGCTTTGCAATACGCGCACAAAAAAGCACCTACTAAATATTTAATAGAAACCGAAGGTTGTGTAGATGCTCAAGTTCCTGTATGGCGCGACGATGCTTGGTATTGGAAAAAAGAAGCTACGGATTGGGGTTGGGATTGGGCAAGCGAAAAAGACAAACATTTACACCCGAAATATGCACCCGTAAACAGGTATGCAACTGATATTATTGGATGTTTAAATAATTATGTGAACGGTTGGGTAGATTGGAACATGGTGTTAGACACGCAAGGTGGACCCAATTGGTTTAAGAACTGGTGTGTGGCACCGGTAATTGTAAACCCAAATAAAGACGAGGTTTACTTTACACCCTTGTATTATGTAATGGCTCATTTTAGTAAATTTATGCGCCCAGAAGCTGTTAAAATTGGCTGTACGATTAACCATAAAGAGGTAATGGCTACTGCCGTTCAAAATAAAGACGGTAGCATTGTAATTGCTGTATTTAACCCAACAGATGAAAAATATTCTATTGACATAAAATTGAATAAGGAAATAAAAAAAATTAGCATTGATGCAAAAGCATTACAAACCATAGTACTTAACTAAAAAAAATATTGATATGTCGACCCTACCAGTATCAAAGAAAGTTCCAACCGGACAAAAAATAGCCTTCGGATTAGGAATGCTTGCCAACCAAATGTTTCCGGCTGCACTAGGCATTTTTACAGTTGTACTCGTAGAAAATCTTGGTTTTAGTGGATTTTTATTAGGATTAACATATTTTATTCCAAAGTTTTACGATGCTTTATTTGACCTAATTATGGGTTATGTAAGTGATAATACAAAATCGAAATGGGGAAGAAGAAGACAATATGTATTAATGGGATCCATCATTTTAGGAATTTCATTCGCACTAATGTGGCAACTGTATGCAGAAAATGGTGTTACCTATAATTTCTTTTTCTTTTTAGGGATCTCCATGATTTTTTATACGGGGCTTACCATATTTAGTATTCCTTACGTAGCCATGGGTTATGAAATGAGTGATGATTTTCATGAACGAACAAATATCATGGCGACTTCTCAACTTATTGGTCAATTAGCTTGGGTTATTGCACCTTGGTTTTGGGTAATTATGGCCGATAAATCATTGTTTCAGTCAAGTGATGTTGCAGTTAGAACCTTGTCTGTATACGTGGCCATTGGATGTTCTATTTTGGCGGCTGTTCCGGCATTCTTTATTCCAAGTAAATCTACCATAAACGAAAACTACAGCCCAATCAATTTAAAAGGAATACTAAATAGTTTCGGAGAAATAAAAGAAGGACTTAAAGCATCCATAGAAATTAAGTCTTT
>JAGVEE010000272.1 GCA_020058405.1 Sphingobacteriales bacterium | reverse complement strand
CAACATTGTATATTTTAGCTATTTTAAATGCAATTTTTATGTAACTGTTTGCGTCTTTGAAGTTCCCCAAATTTCGATAATACTCCGCAAGAATAATATTTGTTTGTAAAATATTGGCAGTATCTTTTTCTTTATTAAAGATGCTTTCTGCTTCTAAAAATGCAATAAGTGCTTGACCATAATTAAATTCTAATTGTTTACATTTTCCTTGAACCAACAGTACTAATCCTTTATTCTTTTTGTTTTTTGTTTTAGAGTTAATTTTTTTAGCAGAATTAATATATTTTCTTGCCAATTCGTAATTTGATTGCTCTATGTAAGTCTTTGCTAAATAGTATAAAGCATATTCTTGCTCATTTAAATTGACGGTGCTTTTCAAGGCTTTTTCTGCATAAAATGCAGAACTGTCAGCTGAATATGATTTATTAGCTAGACTTATATAAAATTCAAAATTAGTGGAGCTTGTTTTTTCAGCACTGGCATTGGTGGTATTCAGATACAGAATAAACAGAATAAAGAAATACTTCAACTTAAATAATTGTTTTTTTAATTTTTTGGGTATTGTAAGTACCTCAAAAAGAACATCATTATACTTAAATAAATATGATTTTATTTTTTCATACCATTTATCTGCTAATGATTTCATTTGGGTTATTGGTTTGGTTGTTGTTAGTAAAATAATTCTAAAGTTAGAAAAATATACCAAGCTTCTATATTCCACACAACTATAATTCCTCAGAATTCTATATTAACCTTTAATCACTAATTATCTTCTCAAAACAAATTTTTAACCCACCTTATTAATTAAGCGGATTAGTATTTCTACTTTATCTTCCCTTAATTACAGGATTTTATAGTTCAAATAATATATTTGTTAAATGTATAAAACCATAATTATTGAGGATAATGCTCTTTCAAGAGAAGCTTTAAAGGACATTATTTCAATTACTTTTCTAAATTATAACATAATTCAGGTCTTTACAATATAGGGAGATACAGTGAATACTGCCTCATGTATGGGAAGTAAAAGCGATTCGGGTAAAATTAACTTAAGCGATAGTGCCTATCAATACTTAAAAAATAACTCGTTTTTAACGTTTGAAAGTAAAGGTAAGATTGGTGTTAAAGGGAAAGGAGATTTGGAAATGTTTTTTGTTTGTAGAATAAAATAGATTAATTAGTAAAAGAAAACCCCTCAATTTCTCGAGAGGTCTCTTATATTAAATTGGTTAATTAGGTCGTAAAAATTTGATGAACGAAGGTATAGTTTTGTTTCTAATGTAAATAATCCGATACGACTGAATTTCTAAATATTTGAGTTTAATATCTTGTTTAATTGTTAGTTAAATCTACTTCGTTTTCAGTACTATGAACCTTAGATGGTAAAACATTCGTATAACTTTTAAAGGTTGCACCAAATTTGCCAACATTTGCATATCCAAAATGGTTGGCTACTTCTGTTACTTTCATTTTTCCCTCTTTAAGCATATCATAAGCACAACGCATCTGCATATCTTGAAAATATTCTAATAATGTTTTTTGATATACTTCTTTAAATAAGCTTTTTAATTTTGTTTCAGAAAAGCCTATTTGTTTCGCAATGAAACTAATACCCGGAAACTTTTGTGTGATATGTTCTGTTAAAATTCTTTCTACTTCTTTAAGCTTTACCCTGTCTGTATTACTTAAATTATAATGCATTGAGCTGTTTGGTAAAGTAAATGCTGTATTCAAATAATAATTTAAAAAATCATTCACTTTTGTATGTAAAAGTTCAACATCACGATTTTCCAACTCATTTTTTAACTGGAATTTTACAATCCCTAAAAATTCAGCTAAAAAAATGTCATCATCAATTGTGGTAATGTAACACTCTGTATTACTATTTTTAAATTCTTGTAATTTATTATTTATATCCTTGACAGATGTTATGAATTTAAGCAACCACTCTTCTTTGAAATAAATTGAAAAGGATTGAAAATTTGAATTTTTAAAATGGTAGGTATTTAACGAAATGCCTGGTTTTATTAATTGAAATGACGAATTCTCAATTCGCTCCCCGTTAATAATTCTTTTTGCCACCATATCCTTCTCTAAATTTGTACTCATGGTTAAGCAATAATAATCATGCGACACATCTTTTTTACTTACTCCTTTAAAACATATGTTGGCTTTTATTTCCAGCATACTAAATAATATTATTAATTGTTCTTCAAACTCTTGGTAGTATACATTTGCATACACAAATGGCGAAGTAGAAGTAATCATTTGTTTTTTTTCATCGTGTTTGATGAAAGGCATTTTTCTGAAACTATCTATAATAAGTAGAGGCGAATTTCCTAAATAGGGGAGTTCAAAAAAACCATCTTTATACTTAAATAAAAACGGTTTGATTTTATTGTACCATCGATCTATAAATGTAAGCATTGTTGTTGTTTGTTTCTAAATATAATTATTATAGGTAACATTACATCAGAGATTTACATTTTTTATTTTAAATGTTTGGATTAATTTATCTTCAGAATTTTATTGTACTAAATCAAAATAGTATTCGTCGCCATTACTAGGTAAAATAGTTAACAATGGAGGATTAAGGGTCATTTTCCCATTTGCAGGAATCATAAATGTTTTTTCATAAACAGTGCCATTGTAGGTGGTGCTTGTTTCTAAACGCATGTTAAATATAAGTTTCTGGCCAATTGCTTTTGGAATATCACCTCTTTTTAAGCCAACTTTTGTAATGTAGCCGTTTAGAAAGCCGGTACTATTTTCTTCGAGTTTAATTTCCCAGCCATCCCAAGTGTTGTAATAGGCAACATAATATGTTTTAGGTTTTGCTTCTTCTTTTTTACATGCAGAATTAAAGAGTATAAGAGTAAGGGTAATAATATAAAGGATAGTGTTTAGTTTAAAATTCATACAAATAGTTAAACTGCAATAATAAAAGATATTTTTTAATCTACAAAACCATTTTGTATGGCATATTTAACTAATCCGGCAATATTTCGAACGTTTAATTTGCTGATTAAATTTTTACGGTGAGTTTCTACGGTATGGGTACTTATAAATAATTTCTCAGCAATTTCCGCTGTAGTAAATTCTTGAACAATTAATTTTAACACATCAATTTCTCGTTCGGTTAATTCTATTAAATACTTGCTTTTATCATCATGTTTCTTTTTCTGCAAACCTTCCATTATACGCTCGGTAACTTCCTTACTAAAATAGGAGTTCCCAAGCATTACTGCTTCTATGGCTTCTTTTAGTTCTACAATGTCTGTGTTCTTTAATAGATATCCATCTGCACCTGCTCTTAACAATTTTTCAATATAATCTTTACTGCTAAACATGGTTAGCATTAGTATTTTAATTTCTGGATGTGTTTTTTTGATTTGCTTGGTAGCCTCAATGCCATCTAAAACGGGCATATTTATATCCATTAATATTAAATCGCAAGGAGTATGCACTAAGGTTTCTATTAACAATTGCCCGTTTGCAACTTCTGCAACAATTTCAATATTTTTCATCGATTTTACGAGTGCTTGTATACCCTCTATAAATAATTGATGATCGTCTGCAATAATAATTCTTACCATAATTTAATTTCTAATAGGAATTTCTAAAATTGAAATACTACCTTTTCCAACATTCGAATCGATGTGGTAGGTACCACCTTCTTTATTTGCACGTGCAGTAATACTACCCAAGCCTAAACCTCCGCTTTTCTTTTTTTCTTCTACGTTAAACCCAATACCGTTATCTTCTATACTAATGTTTATACTCTCTTCTATTTTATTTAATTGAATACTTATTTTTGTTGCATCAGCATGTTTCAAAATATTATTAATAATTTCCTGAACCATTCTATAAATGGCAACTTCTAGCTTTGTATTTAAACGTTCTTCCATCCCATAAACATTTAAATGGCAACTAATAATTCCGCTATCATCAATACTATCTGCTAAT
>JAGVEE010000229.1 GCA_020058405.1 Sphingobacteriales bacterium | reverse complement strand
GATACTAGTATTTAGTATTTAGAAATATGAAAAGGGGTAAATCGGAAGGTTTGCCCCTTTTTTATTTCTATATTTAAGAGTTCTAAAATTACAATGCAACCTTTTAATAATTTGTATCGTCTAAGTCAAAAAAGCGTTATGAAAAAAATATACTTCCTACTAAGCATTTTAAGTCTATTAGCTATAAGTAATATAAATGCACAAAAAATCAGCATTTCAGAAGCAAAACTTCAAAAAATTGAATCTATAATAAGCGAAAGTTACAAAGACGACCAACCTGGTATATCTTATTTAATTGCACAAGGAGATAAAATTTTAGTGCAAAAAGGAATTGGTATGTCGGAGATGGAATTTGGGATTAAAATAGAACCAGACCATATATTTGCAATTGGCAGTGTTAGTAAACAGTTTACAGCAATAGCCATGTTGAAATTGGTTGAGTTAGGTAAAGTAAAATTAGATGCCGATATAAAAACGTACTTGCCCAATTATAATACCCATGGAGAAAAAATTACCATCGCAAATTTACTTTCACATACATCCGGCATTTCTAGTTTTACTGAAATGGAAAGTTTTGGAGATTTGTATAAAGTTGATAAAACCAAAGAAGAAATTAGAAAATGTTTCGAAGATTCGGCACTCTTATTTAAACCTAATACTTTTTGGAGTTATTCAAATTCAGGTTATGTATTAGCAGGATTAATTATTGAAAAAGTAACTGGCATAGATCTTCATGAATTTATGCAAAAAAATATTTTTGATGTTGCAGGTATGAAACACACATACTTTGGAACGAATACAAAAATATACGGGAAAAAAGCATATGGATATGATGCAGATGAAAATGAGAAAGTTGGCAAGTCTACCGAATACAGCTGGACTTGGCCATTAGGTGCAGGAGATATTTTATCAACAACAGGTGATTTATACTTATGGCATAAAGCATTAACTGAGGGTAAAATAATATCAAAAGAAAATGTAAAACTAGCATTCACTGAATATAAACTGTTAGACGGTCGTTCAACTCATTACGGATTTGGCTGGGGACTTAATACCATAAACAATAAAACCATTGTAGAACATGGTGGAGCAATAGGTGGATTTTTATCAGAAACTGCTAGAATTAATGAAGATCAGATTTATGTAATTATGCTTAGTAATAACACTACAATCGCTCCTTCTAAAACCATGGCTAATGTAATTATCACATTATTGGAATTACCTGATGGCAATCCTGCGAAACTTAGCAATACACCAGATTATAATGAATTAGTAGGTAGTTATGAAGTTAATTTTGATGGAGGTAGAGTAACAAGTAATTCTACCAAAGAAAAAATTTACAGATATATTACTTCTGAAAATGGTAAATTATTTATACAAAGAACGGGAAGAGGAAAATTAGAGCTTCTGCCCTATGATAAAGATTCTTATTTTATTGATGGTGGTTCACAACGATTCGTTTTTCTACGCGATAAAAAAAACAAAGTGTTTGCGCTTGATGTACAATCATATCCTTTACAATTTGGACCAACTGATATATGTAAATTAACAAATGCACCATTGCCTGTTACAAATGCGAGTATTAAAGTTGATGCAGCCATATTAAACACGTATGTAGGTCGTTACGAATTAGCACCAAGTTTTATCTTAGAAGTAACCGTAGAAGGTGATCGTATTTTCTGCCAAGCAACCGGACAACAGAAATTTGAAATTTACCCAACATCAAACACTAATTTTTTCTTAAAAGTGGTAGATGCAAAAATTGATTTTAATGTTGCAGCCGATGGTAAGGTGATTAGCTTGTTTCTTATACAAGGGAGGAAAATGGAAGCCAAGCGACTTTAGTATAGAAAGGCCGAATTTTCGAAATGTTGAATTTTCGAATTTTCGAAATAGCGAACTGGCGAATTTGAATTGAATAAAATTGATTAGATTTGTAACAATCAATTTATAAGAAATCTCCAATCGGATTTTCGACATTTCGAAAATTCGACATTTCGAAAATATGGCCAAACTCTCTGTAAACATTAACAAAATAGCAACCCTACGAAACGCTCGTGGTGGTAATAATCCAGACTTGGTAAAATTTGCAATGGATTGTGAAAAGTTTGGTGCGCAAGGCATCACTATTCACCCGAGGCCAGATGAGCGACACATACGTTACAGTGATGTGTATGATTTAAAAAAAGTAATTACAACAGAATTTAATATTGAAGGAAACCCGAAAGAAGAAAAATTTGTAGAGTTGGTGTTGAACAATAGACCAACTCAAGTTACTTTGGTACCCGATGCAGAAAACCAACTTACTTCTAACCACGGTTGGGACACCATTAAACATCAAGATTATTTAAAAGAAATAATTGCAACATTTAAATCTAAAGGAATTCGTGTTTCTATTTTTGTGGATCCAAGTATTGAAATGGTAGAAGCAGCCAAAACTACAGGTACAGATAGAATTGAATTATATACAGAATCGTTTGCCCAACATTTTCATCAAGATAAAGAAAAAGCCATAGCTCCTTATATAAAAGCAGCCCAAAAAGCTGCAGAACTTGGCTTAGGTTTAAATGCCGGTCACGATTTAGACCTACAAAACTTAGCTTATTTCAAACAAAATGCCCCCAATTTAGTTGAGGTTTCTATAGGCCATGCTTTAATTTGCGATGCACTTTACTATGGCATAGAAAACACTATTCAAATGTATTTGCGTAAATTATTATAAACATTTGCACAATCGTATTTTACGATGCTTGTGCATTGGAAATAAGTGCTTTTTTAGCTAATTTGCGCCACCATTTTAACGCACATGAACTTAGATATAAACTACAAAGAAGCATTTGAAGGCAGACACATTTCTCCTAATGCAAACGACACTCAAAAAATGCTCGAAACTATTGGTGTTAAGAGTGTAGATCAATTAATTGAAGAAACTGTTCCCGCAAAAATCAGGTTAAAAAAAGCACTTGATTTACCTGCTGCAAAATCAGAATTCGATTATTTAAAAGATCTAAAAATTACGGCATCAAAAAATAAAGTTTTTCGTTCGTACATCGGACAAGGATATTTTGATTGCATTACCCCTGGCGTTATTCAAAGAAATATTTTAGAAAATCCAGGATGGTACACACAATACACGCCATACCAAGCAGAAATTGCACAAGGTAGATTACAAGCATTGTTAAACTATCAAACAATGGTAATGGATTTAACCGGTATGCAAATTGCAAATGCTTCCTTACTAGACGAAGGTACAGCAGCTGCAGAGGCAATGTTCATGCAATACTCAACACGTAAAAATGATAATGCAAATGTATTTTTTGTATCAGAGCACGTGTTACCTCAAACTATCGACATTTTAAAAACACGCTCTAATCCATTAGGAATTGAACTATTAATTGGCAACCATGAAACGGTGCAATTAAACGATTCTATTTTCGGAGCAATTGTACAATACCCTGCAGGTAATGGAGAGATTTATGATTACCGAGCATTCGGAAAAGCTTGTCATGAATTAGCTATAAAACTTACCGTTGCGGCAGACATCATGAGCTTAATTTTATTGGCTCCACCATCTGAGTTTGGTGCCGACATTGTAGTGGGTTCATCGCAAAGATTTGGTATTCCAATGGGATACGGCGGACCACATGCTGCATTTTTTGCCACTAAAGATGAATACAAACGTTCGATGCCTGGTAGAATTATTGGGGTAACTATTGATGCTCAAAACAACCAAGCTTTACGTATGGCATTACAAACTCGCGAACAACATATTCGTAGAGATAAAGCAACGTCAAACATCTGTACTGCCCAAGCTTTATTAGCAATTATGGCTTCTATGTATTCTGTTTACCACGGACCAGATGGCTTGAAAAAGATTGCTGGAAAAATACATGGCTTAACCGTAACATTAGCGAATTCATTAAGAGCATTAGGATATACTGTAAACAATAAAAATTATTTTGATACACTTGAAATTCATGCGGGCGAAAAATTAACATCTATTCATAAAGATGCTATTGACCACGAAATGAATTTTAGATACGAAGGCGAGAATGTTTATATTTCTTTAGATGAAACAACCAGCCTAGAAGATGTAAAAGAGATTGTACATATTTTCGCAAGAATAGTTGCGAAAGCAAATGAAGGCGTTATTACAAATTCTACTGTTGCCCATTCATTAGGAAATGAAAATATCAGAACAACAGCAATTTTAAGTCACCCAGTTTTTAACTCGTACCATTCAGAACATGAAATGTTACGTTACATAAAATCATTAGAAGCAAAAGATTTATCATTATGCCATTCTATGATTGCATTGGGTTCTTGTACCATGAAATTAAATGCTACAACTGAAATGGTACCTGTAACATGGCCTGAATTTGGCAAGCTTCATCCATTTGCACCTTCCGATCAAGTAGGCGGATACATGCAGATTTTTGATGAGTTAGAAATTGCATTATGTGAAATTACTGGTTTTGATGCGATGAGTTTACAGCCAAATGCTGGTGCACAAGGAGAATATGCAGGTTTAATGGTTATCCGTGAATACTTAAAAGATAAAGGAGAAGGACACAGAAATGTAGTTTTAATACCTTCATCGGCACACGGTACAAACCCAGCGAGTGCAGCAATGGCTGGCTTCAAAATTGTAGTTACAAAGTGTGATGAAAAAGGAAATATAGATGTAGAAGATTTACGTAAACATGCCGATGCTCACAAAAATGATTTAGCTGCATTAATGGTTACCTACCCATCTACTCACGGAGTATTCGAAGAATCGATACAAGAAATTTGTGCGATGATACACGAATTCGGAGGCCAAGTGTACATGGACGGAGCAAATATGAACGCACAAGTTGGATTAACCAGTCCGGCTGCAATTGGTGCAGATGTTTGCCACTTAAACTTGCACAAAACATTTTGTATACCACACGGTGGTGGTGGTCCAGGCATGGGCCCAATTGGAGTTGCTAAACATTTAGCACCATTTTTACCAGGACATACTATTGTAAAAACAGGAGGAGAAAAAGCAATTCCTGCTGTATCTGCTGCACCATGGGGATCTGCAAGCATCTTGTTAATTTCTCATGCATACATTGCAATGATGGGAGGTGAAGGTTTAACCAATGCCACTAAATATGCAATCTTAAACGCAAATTATATTAAAGCACGTTTAGAAAGTTCATTCCAAGTATTATACTCTGGTTCAAACGGACGTTGTGCACACGAAATGATTTTAGATTGCCGTATGTTTAAAAATGCAGGCATTGAAGTTACTGATATTGCAAAACGATTAATGGATTATGGTTTCCACGCTCCTACTGTTTCGTTCCCAGTGGCAGGTACTGTAATGATAGAGCCTACTGAAAGTGAGCCAAAATCTGAATTAGATAGATTCTGCGATGCAATGATTTCTATTAGAAACGAAATTACAGAAGTAGAAAACGGTAATGCAGATAAAACAGATAACGTTTTAAAAAATGCACCACATACTGCCGCAGTAATTACTGCCAACGAATGGGAACATTCTTATACTCGCCAAAAAGCAGCTTTCCCATTAACTTGGGTAAAAAACAACAAATTTTGGCCATCTGTTGCAAGAGTGAACGACACTTATGGTGATAGAACTTTAGTTTGTGCTTGCCCTCCTATAGAGAGTTACATGGATACAAACGCATAAGAATTATTTTTTATATATTTGAAAGGCAAACTAATACAGTTTGCCTTTTTTATTTTTTTATATCATGAAAAAACTATTCATCCTATTACTATTTACAACTTCATTTATATCCATAAGTGCCATTTCAGCTTATGATAAAAATACCTCAGAAGATAATTTGAAAGTAAATGAATATACTCTCGATTTAAAAAACTCGAAAATTATGTGGAATATAAAAACGAGTAGAGGAGGTAATAATGGTGAGCTACTTATCAAAAGTGGAGTAATGCTTGAAGAAAATAGTTTAGTAAAATCTGCTACAATAGAAATGGATATGACCGCAATCCAAATTCGCTCTATCCCTCCAGGAGTAGTGAATATGAAGGCTGTGACCATTCTTAATACAGAAAGCTTTTTTGATGTTGCACGTTTCCCAACCGCAAAATTAGAAATTAATCGTGCCACTAAAAAAAGTGATAATTCATTTGAAGTAAATGGATTTTTAACCATTAAAGGAAAAAGAAATCCTATTCGTTTTTTGATGGAAGGAGGATTTAACAATGGGCACTTTGAAGGAAGTTCGAAAAATATCATTGTAAACAGAAATCTATATAACATTAAATACGTATCGAGTGATGGTAACATTGATAAGGAATTGGATACTAAAATTGAAGATGCAATCGACCAAAGTTTTACTATCGATGTATTTGTAGTGGCAGATATGTCAATTAATTAAAAAATATTAATCTGATATTCAATTACTTATAATTTATTTTTACATTCTTAAAACCAAATAATAATTTAGATGTTTAAACATTAAATCTTTAAACTAGAATTATTATGAAAAAAATCGCATTAAGTTTATTAGCAATTGTTTTTGCTGGAACAGTGTTCGCTTCAGGACCAAAAAAAGCAGAATCATTTAAAGTAGAAGCATCAAAGAGTAAAGTTGCTTGGTTAGCAAAAAAAGTAACAGGTGAGCACAACGGTATTGTTACCTTGTCTGCTGGTACATTAGCAGTAGCAAACGGTAGTATTACTGGTGGTAGTTTTACTATTAACATGACAAGTATTGAGTGTTTAGATTTACAAGGAGAGTGGAAAGATAAATTAGTAGGTCATTTAAGATCTGATGATTTCTTTAGTGTTGACAAAAATCCAACCTCAAAATTTGACATCACGAATGTTTCTAAAAAAGATGATGTAACAACTGTTACAGGTAATTTAACCATAAAAGGCATTACTCAATCAATTTCATTCCCAGCTTCTATTAGTCAGAAAGGTAATGTAATTGTGGCTATCGCAACAATTAAAATTGACCGTACAAAATTTGACATTAAATATGGTTCTAAATCATTCATTGAAGGCATTGGCGACAAGGCTATTGATGATGAATTTGAATTACAAGTGAATTTAGTAGCAATGAAGTAATCTAAAATAAAATATTCAACAAAAAAAGGTTGGCCTTATCGGGCCAGCCTTTTTTGTTTTTGGCTAAGAATAATTTAGTATCTTTATAATACTATGAATTTGGCCAAGAATGTTTTCATAATCATATTATCGATATTCTTTCTGTTTGTAAATTCTTACACAACAGCACAACCAAACAACGCATCTTCTAATGAAATAAAAATCAAATTGAAATGGATGCATCAATTTCAATTTGCGGGTTTTTACGCTGCAAAACTACAAGGATATTACGCTGAGGAAGGAATAAATGTTGAAATCTTAGAAAGCAGTGCTGCAGACCCTTCTATCGATTTTGTATTAAAAAACAAAAATACCTACGGAGTATCATCAGCAGAATTAATTGAAAGTAAAGCGCTTGGTTCACCTGTTGTTATATTAGCCTCCATTTTTCAGCACTCCCCATATGTAGTCATCAGTTTAAAGGATAAAAAAATACTAAAACCTAAAGATTTAGAAGGTAAAAGAATAATGGCTTCTGGCGACCAAGGCATGATTCAACTCAAAGCGATGTTATCTGCAGCTAATGTGGATATAAAAAAAATTGCAGTCTTAGAGCATACATGGAGCAACAAAGACATTACCAATAACGTTGCCGATGCAATGACAGGATATGTGTCTGTAGAACCCTATCAATTACATAAACAAGGATTTGAAACAACGGTTATTAAACCCATTGATTATGGGGTAGATTTTTATGGCGACATGTTGTTTACAAACCTAAGTGAAGTAAAAGAAAATCCAGAACGTGCATTAGCTGTAAAAAGAGCAACTATTAAAGGTTGGGAATATGCGATGGCCCATATAGATGAAATTGCAGATTATATTTTAAAATTACCGGGCGTAAAAGAGAGAGGAATTACAAAAGAAAATTTAGTATATGAAGCGTTGATGATGCAGAAATTGGTAAAAACTGATTTAGTAGAAATCGGCCATATCAATAAAACTCGCATCAATAACATGATTATGTTGTATAAAAATTATGGAGTTATAGATCACTTTTCTGACTTCAGTAATTTTATTTTTGATGAAAAAGATAATCAAGAAAATATTAATAATTATTATAAATATATCTGGTTAATAATAGTAATTGGAGGATTAATATTTATTGGGGGATTTATTTGGAATAGGCAATTAAGAAAAAAAGTAAACGATCAGGTATCTAAATTAGAAGCTGAATATAATAGCAGATTACTTGCAGAAAAAATTGCAAAAGAAAGTGAAGAACGATTAGAATTAGCACTCTCGGCAGCTCGCTTGGGTATATGGGACTCTGATTTAACATCTGGAATGGTATACAGAAATGAAATATGGTCGGAGATGCTAGGCTATAAACCACTTGAAATTGAGCCAACATATCAAGGTTGGAGAAATCTTGTACACCCAGAAGATTATGAGAGTATAGATCGTTCCATAAAATCACACCATGATGGACAATCATTATATAATAATTATGAACACAGATTGCTCACAAAAAATGGAGATTGGAAATGGATTTTATCACTCAGTAAAATTGTTTCTACTGATAAAGAAGGAAAAGCAATTCGTTTAATTGGAATACATATAGATATTGATGAATTAAAAAACAAAGAAATACAATTACAAGCATTAAGTGATGAGTTAATTCATTCTAATAGAGAACTAGAAAAATTTGCTTACATCACTTCTCATAATTTAAGAGCACCGGTTGTAAACATTATTAGTTTGATAGAGCTTCTGGATATGAACACCATTGGCGATGCTAACAATAAAATAATTATCGATAAAGTTCAACTTTCTGTAAATCGATTAGAAAATACCTTAAACGATTTAATTGAAGTTGTTTCAGCAAAAAAACAAGCACTTGCGCAAAAAACTATCATCAAAATTTCTGAAGTTTGTAATCAGGTACTATCAAATCTAGAAAGTCAGTTAATTAAAGTTGATGCGGATATAGTATTAAATTTTGAGGGCAAAGATCAGATATTATATGTTAGAGGAATTTTAGAAAGTGTACTTCAAAATTTGATTACAAATTCTATTAAATATAGAAACGTGGAGAAGAAATTAAAGATTGAAATAAGCACGCATACCGATCCTGAATATACCTATCTATATGTAAGAGATAATGGAATTGGTTTTGACTCTAACGTTCTAGGGCATAAAATATTTAAATTATACGAACGATTACACCACCATATAGACGGAAAAGGCTTGGGTCTTTATTTAATAAAGACACAAATAGAATCGTTAAACGGAAAAATTGATGTGTACAGTAAACCAATGCAAGGGGCATTATTTACCATAGCATTAAAAAATTAATACGATGAATAAATTAAAGCAGATATTATTAGTAGACGACGATAATATCAACAATTTCATAGTAATAAATAAACTCAATAGTTTAGAATTAGCAGATAAGATAGTAAGTGTAGAAAATGGCCAGGAGGCAATAGATTATTTACACACTTGTATTATTGGTGAAGTAAGTATTCCTGAATTAATTTTCTTAGATATTAATATGCCAATTTTAGATGGCTGGGGTTTTTTAGATGCTTTTGAGAAGTTAGAAAAAATTCATCAACATAAAACAACCATTTACATGGTATCATCTTCTGTTTATAATGAAGACATTGAGAAATCTAAGCAATATTCTAGTGTAAAAATGTTTATCTCTAAACCATTATCAAAAGATAAACTCTCAGAGCTTATTCAATTGAGAATGACGAATTCTTGATTCGAATTCCACGTTCAAATTCTTCGAATTCAACAATTCCATTTTTATGATCGTGGTACATTAAACATTTCCAGTTTTCTGCAATGGCTTGTTTAGCATATTGATCTCGAAGCTCCATTGCTTTTCTACCATCAAAATCATATTTCGCAATTATTTTACTAATTACTTGATGTGCTTCTGGCATTACATCGCCTCCATAAAAATACTGTTCAGCATTTTCTTGTATTTTTATAACTTGATGATAGGGACAATGCGCACCTGTAATTTCAAAATATATATTGGGAGTAATCCAACCGTCGCCGTTCATTAATTGTAGTCCGGAGTATCGCCTCAATTCTTCTAAAGGTTCTTTTTTATAAGATTTAGATTCTTTGCTTAAAGCGAATGCTAACTCATCTGATTGAATAAAATAATCAGCATTTATAAAAGAAGGTTCCCATTTTCCATTTATTTCTTGCATCATGCCACCGGCATGGTCGAAATGCAAATGACTCATAATTACTTTCGTAACCTCTTCGGGCAAGTAACCATGTTTGCGTATATTTTCGTGAATTAAGAGTTCTTCTTTCTCATTTTTAAAGCCTAATCCCGTATCCAAAAGAATTAAATCATTCTGTAATTCTATTAAAAATGGCTGTACATGCACAAATAAGGAAGCGGGCCTATCTTTAGGATTATGAATTTGGGGATCAAAGGGAACAAACTGCTTTGATTGATCTACGGAGTAAAACCCTTCGTTTAAGGCAAAAACTTTTGACATTTATGAATAAAATTCTGTAAATATAGAGTAATACATTTCTGAGCTTTTTGTATCTTTCGCATTAATACAAAAAAACTTATAGATAAATTAGTGGTCGCAAAGATATGGAAAAAAGGTGGGTAGAAAATAGATTGTCGGATGAAAAAGTAATATCTCAATTAGCAGATCAGTTAAATATTACTTCTATAATTGCCGAGTTACTAGTAAACAGAGGCATTTCCACATATGAAGAAGCAGAGGCGTATTTCAGACCTCGTATAGAACACTTGCACGACCCCTTCTTAATGAAAGACATGGAGCGTGCCATTGTACGTATAGAACAGGCAATTGCTAATCAAGAAAAAATTTTAATATATGGCGATTATGATGTGGATGGAACCACTTCTGTTGCATTGGTTTTTTCGTTTTTCAAATCAATTTATAGCCACTTAGAGTATTACATTCCCGACAGATATAAAGAAGGCTATGGGGTATCTTATGCAGGTATTGATTACGCTCAAGAACAAAACATCAGGTTAATAATTGCCTTAGATTGTGGAATTAAAGCGAATCAACATGTTGAGTATGCTAAGGTGCGTAACATTGATTTTATAATCGGCGACCATCATTTACCGGGCGATGAAATTCCTGCAGCTTATGCAGTACTCGACCCCAAAAGAAAAGATTGCGAGTACCCTTACAAAGAGTTATCGGGTTGCGGTATTGGATTTAAATTAGTTCAAGCGTATTGCGATAAAAATGATATTCCTTTTGAAAAAATAATTGGGTATTTAGACTTAGTAGCTGTAAGTATTGCTTCAGATATAGTACCTGTAACAGGAGAAAATAGGGTACTCTCCCATTTCGGATTAATACAATTAAATAATAACCCACGCCCTGGCTTAAAAGCTCTCATCAACATAAGTAGTTTAAAAGATATTAGCTTAAATGAAGTGGTATTTTTTATTGGGCCCAGGATAAATGCAGCGGGTAGAATTGATCATGCGCAACATGCTGTGAGTTTATTAATTGCAGAAACTGAAAAAGAAGCGTTTGATTTGTGCGAAGTGGTAAACATTAAAAACAACGAACGAAAAGAATTTGATCAGACCATCACTTTAGAAGCTATTACTTTAATAGAAGAAGACGAAAGTGCAAAGCATAGAAAATCTACTGTATTGTACAACGCAGAGTGGCATAAAGGAGTAATTGGAATTGTTGCTTCTAGGTTAATTGATAAATATTACAGACCAACGATTATCTTAACAGAATCTAATG
>JAGVEE010000395.1 GCA_020058405.1 Sphingobacteriales bacterium | reverse complement strand
TGCAATGTTTTACCGCTATAATTTTCTTCAAACATTCCTCTTTGCCCCATCTTACCATTGCCTATGCTAAAAATACTTTCAGCCGACTCATGCATTTCAGGGTCAAATCCTTTTTCAATAATTTGCCAATCGTTATGTAAAAAATAATTCTTCATTAATTTTCAGTAAAAATCTTTTTTAATTCTTCGTAATTCAATGTCATTAAATTAGGCAACACCACATCTGCTTCAGATAGCACTGCAGGCTCACCTATACCAACTGTAAAAAAACCTCCGGTTTTGGCAGCTTTCACTCCACTTAAAGCATCTTCAAATACAATACATTCATTCGTATGTGTACCTAATGCTTGCGCTCCTAATAAAAAAACCTCTGGGTCTGGTTTCGACTTCGAGGTTACTGTACCATCAATAATGGCGTCAAAATATTTTGTAATGTTAACTCTATCTAAAATTAGTTTTGCATTTTTACTAGCAGAGCCTAATCCAATTTTTACATTATGTTGTTTAAGGTTATGCAATAATTCTTTGCAATTTGGCAACACTTCATCTTCAGGCATTGCATTTACTAACTCTAAGTACCAACTATTTTTTTGCTCTTTCCAAACTTCTTTTTCAGATGCACTTGCAGAAATTTTTCCTTTATTTAAAATATAAGCAAGGGATGCATCTCTTGATAAGCCTTTCAATTGCTCGTTATCATGCTCTGTAAACGAAACGCCTAAATCATTTGCCAATCTCTTCCAAGCAACAAAATGATATTTGGCAGTATCAACCAATACTCCATCTAAATCAAAAATACAAGCTTTCATTTTTATACTATTTCTTGTTGAAATTGATATTTTATATGATACTCTAGCAAATTCATAATTGGTTCTTTTACAATTCGACCAATTTGCACATTGTATTCTTTTGCTACCACCAATAACTCCTCTTTAAAATGAAATGCTACAGAGCCTACAAAATGAACTGGAGTAGTTTGATAATTTTCAAAACACGTTACATGGTATTCGAAAAACTCACGTAGTCCCTGCATAATAAATGCATTTACAAAAGGATGATCTTTGTGTCTACCTACGAAACGTGTAAAGCTTGCCAAGTATACATTTGCATGTGGCTTATTATATACTCTATCAAAAATTGCTTCCTTTGTTAACCCGAATTCTTTATCGAAATCGTATGCAATTTCTTTTGGTAATTTTTTATATAAATACGCAGCAATTAATTTTTTTCCTAAATAAGAACCCGATGCTTCATCACCCAATATATAAGCCAATGCAGGAACTTCTTCGTAAATGGTAGTACCATCAAAATAACAAGAATTTGAACCTGTACCAATTATACAAGTAATACATGGTTCTCCATCAAATGTAGAATATGCAGCCGCTTTCATGTCGTGCTCTACAAAAACTTTTGCAGTGTTAAATACTTTTTGCAATGCCTTTTTTACAATTGTATTTAAATTAATGTTTTCACAACCAGCACCGTAAAAATACACACGCTCAACTTTGTTAGCAATATGCATTAAATCTTTATGGGATGTAATGTCGTCTACGATAAAATCTGTAGAATGAAAAAATGGATTATATCCCATCGTCTTATACAGGTCTACATAATTTCCCGATTGGTCGACTAACATCCAATCACATTTTGTAGATCCACTCTCAGCAATTAAATACATATTTTAAATATTTATATATAATTTTCTTATGTTTACTATTATTTTGCAATTCTAATTAAAATGCAATTTAATAGTAATTGTACAAAATACAATAAGTATTTCTTTTGAAGAAAAAAAAATGAAAAATAAACAGTCTTATTTACAGAATTATGTGTCTGTAGATTGTGTAGTTTTGGGTTATGATGAAGTTGAAAATCGTCTACAAGTACTCTTAATTAAACAGAAAGACCCTGATAAGCAGAATGTTGATAGTTATAAGTCTCAATATGCATTACCAGGTGATTTAATTAATGAAAATGAAAGTTTAGACGAGGCCGCAAGTCGTGTTCTGAACGAATTAACGCACATAAAAGGCATTTATTTACAACAATTCTACACTTTTGGCCATCCAGATAGAGTGAGTGCACCTAAAGATGCAGATTGGTTACGTGTACATAGAAAAGATCCTAATGCCCGAGTAATTACCATTGCCTATTTAGCATTAGTAAGAATCGACCATATAACACCTTTAGCAGGTTCATTTGCTGAAAATACCATTTGGAGAAGCATCAAAAAAATCCCTAAGTTAGCCTTTGACCACAATCAAATTCTAGGTAAAGCCCTGGAAATTATAAAGGAACACCCTGAGCAACATATAATGGGCAGGGAGCTTTTACCCCCTAAATTTACGCTTAGTCAGCTTCAAAATTTATACGAAGCAATGTCGGGATTACAATTAGATAAACGTAATTTCAGAAAATCTATTAAAACCGCCGATTACCTCATCCCATTAGATGAAAAACAAAAAGGCGTTTTACATAAACCTGCACAATACTTTTCATTTAAAAAGTCGAAAAAGTAAACATTTTAATTTCTGAGACATTGTAACTTTTGATACAGTAAGTGCTTAATACTTAATGTACTTTTGTATACAATAAAAATAGAAAACATGTTGAATTCAATTCTATCCATCTTCGGGTTGGGTAAAAAAGTAGATTACAAAGAATTGCTACAAAATGGCGGAGTAATTGTTGACGTTCGCTCTAAAGGAGAATACAGCAGTGGCCATATTAAAGGCTCTATAAATATCCCTTTAGATCAATTAAGTTCGAACCTAAAAAAGTTTAAAAAAGATCAAGCTATTATTACTTGTTGTGCTTCTGGTATGAGAAGTGGTGCAGCTAAAAGCTTATTAAAATCAAAGGGCTTCGTACATACTGTAAATGGTGGATCTTGGTATAGTTTAAATTCTAAAATTTAATTTTGATGTCTAAATCATTTTCAGAAATCGTAAACGAAAAGCCATTAGTGTTGGTAGATTTTTTTGCCGAATGGTGCGGACCATGCAAAATGATGAAACCCATTTTGGAAGAACTAAAACAACAAATGGGTGAAGAAATTACCATTCTAAAGGTAGACGTTGATAAAAGTCCACAAGCATCACAAGCTTTTAATATTTCTGGAGTACCTACTTTAGTTTTATTTAAAGATGGTAAAATAGCATGGCGACAATCTGGTGTTGTGCCTGCACCTCAATTAGAAAAAATAATTAGATCTTATTAATACAAACACAAATAAAAAGGAGTAGCTTCTTGGGGTTATTGGAGCTACATCCTTTTATTTTTTCTTTGGAACATCGCGTTTATAAAATGCAAAACCATTTTCTTCGTACAACAACTTTATATCGGTGTACTGATCTAAGTCGTGCATTTTTGTATTCTTAACCACTATATATACTGGCTTATCAATTGGTCCTGTTCTCAACCACTCATGGTCGTAAGAAAGTAAATTGGTCACAGGTTTTTTCTTAGTATAAAACAAATGTGCGTACGATTTAAAATACATTGGTTGCACATAAGCATCTTCATTTTGTTTTGATTCGTAAAAACGAATTGCTGCTGCTTGAGAAAATAATTCGATTTTGGGAACCAATAATGCACTGGTAAAAAACACCATCAAACTCATCGATATAAATAAAGAAACTATTGCCTTTCTAAAATGATGTTGTGCATTTAATACAAAATAAGTTATCAATCCTACTAACAGAATAAATCCACCCGTTGCATCTGTAATAGTCCAATTAATTTCCGCTTGTAAATTCCCTAAGGCAAATGCATCTTTTACATAAGATAACCAAAGGGTTTTATGGTTCATTAAATACGGGAAAGCCATTAAAATAAAGGCTAATATTAAGCCTATTATGTAAACTCCTACATGAATAATTTTATTCCATCTCGTTTTGCCATGTACCATGTAATACAACGAATAAGCAGCTAAAAATGTGAGTGGAAAATAACACATAGAAGAGTAATGTACTATTTTAGTTTTTACTACTGAGAACAAGAGTAACACTACCCAAAATAATACCTTCATAAAAGTTAAAAATATTTTTTGATGTTCGGTTGCAAATGATTTCAAAAAGAACGATTTTATTAATAACAAAGACGCTGGGAAACATCCAATTAACAAAACAATCCAATGATATAAAAAAGGTCCACCGTGGCCTGCATCTTGAGTTTGAAATAATCGAATTTGATAAACAATAAACTCCTTTACAAACCACAATCCGTTGCCCATCATTTCTACTCCGAACCACAACATACTCACTAAAAATGTAAACAATATTGTTAAGAGTATATCAGAGAATTTAATAAATACATCAAACTTATTT
>JAGVEE010000280.1 GCA_020058405.1 Sphingobacteriales bacterium | reverse complement strand
GGTGAGATGTTCTACAAAAAATCTGAACCACACAAAGCATCTGTAACAGGTGATACTGTAGGTGATCCGTTTAAAGATACATCTGGTCCTTCAATGAATATCTTGATTAAATTAATGTCGATTGTTTCTTTAGTAATTGCACCATACATTTCTGTAGTTGGAAACGACACGCATGAAGGCATGGAAATGAGAAAAGAAATTAGAATTGAAAAACATATTGATTCTTTAGGAAATGTTACTATGGACACTGTTATCATGATGAATGGAAAAGAATGCCACATGGAAGCAGGAGGATGTACTGAGGCTTGCGAAATGAGCAAAGAAGAATGTGCAAAAATGATTTCTGAAGGTAAGATGACTGAAGAAGAGTGTGCAAAGAAATGTGCTGAGCACCATAATTAGCTAATTAGCTAATTTGCAAATTAGCTAATTATAAAGGAGAGGAAGTGCTGAAAAGTAGCTTCCTCTTTTTTTTGCTCATTATTAATTAGCTAATTATCGCATTAGCTAATTAGCTAATTAATATTTTTTTTATTAGGTTTGGATTATAACCCCAATTATTAATTTATGAGATTTAAGAAACCTCTTGACCTATTACTAAGCGAAGCCTCTAAAACAGGCGAAGGATCTTTGAAAAGAACTTTAGGAGCAACAAACCTAGTTGCGCTTGGAATTGGTGCCATTATTGGTGCCGGATTATTTGTACGTACAGCCGCTGCCTCTGCTGAAGCAGCAGGTCCAGCTGTAACTTTATCATTTATTGTAGCTGCCATCGGTTGCGCCTTAGCTGGATTATGCTACGCAGAATTTGCTGCCATGATTCCTGTTGCAGGTAGTGCATACACTTATGCATATGCTACCATGGGCGAAGTAGTTGCATGGGTTATTGGTTGGGCTTTAATACTTGAATATGCACTTGGTGCAGCAACAGTATCTATTGCATGGTCGGAATACTTAAACAATTTGCTCGGAGGTGCAATTCCTTACGAATGGTGCCACTCCCCTTTTGAAACATCTGCAAATGGAGTAAGCGGATTTGTAAACGCACCAGCATTATTAATTTTAGGTTTAATTACCTTGGTACTTATACGTGGCTCTAAAGAATCGGCTGCATTTAATGCAGTAATTGTAATGGTAAAAGTTGCCATCGTTTTAGTGTTTGTAGCCATTGGTTGGAAATTTATAAACGCTGCAAATCACACTCCTTATATCATACCAGAAAATACTCCTGGCCACGAAGGGTTCTTCGCTCATGGTTGGGGTGGAATTTTAAAAGGTGCAGGTATCGTGTTTTTTGCATTTATTGGTTTTGATGCCGTTTCTACAGCTGCTCAAGAAGCAAAAAATCCAAAACGCGATATGCCTATTGGAATTTTAGGTTCTTTAGTAGTTTGTACTATCCTTTATATTTTATTTGCTCACGTGTTAACAGGTGTGGCAAACTGGACAGAGTTTAAAACATCAGGTAAAGAAGCTTCTGTTGCTTATGCAATTCAAAAATATATGATCGGATATGATTGGTTAGCTACATCAATTACCATTGCTATTCTTGCAGGATTCTCTTCTGTAATTTTAGTTATGTTGATGGGTCAATCACGCGTATTTTATTCAATGTCTAAAGATGGTTTAATTCCAAAAGTATTCTCAGAATTACATCCGAAATACAGCACTCCATACAAATCAAATTATATATTATTTGCATTCGTAGGTTTATTCGGAGGATTTATACCGGGCTCGGTTGCCGGCGATTTAACAAGTATCGGAACCTTGTTTGCATTTGTATTAGTTTGCGCAGGTATTATGATCATGAGAAAATCGGATCCAAATATTGAACGTCCTTTTAGAACTCCTTGGGTTCCTTTCGTTCCAATTTTAGGGATTGTTGTTTGCTCTGCTATGATTGTATCATTACCAGGAGAAACATTGATGAGCGCATTTTTATGGATGCTTGTAGGTTTAGTAATCTACTTTGTGTATAGTAAGAAGCATTCGGTGATTAGAAACAAATAAATAAATAATTACAAATTTCGAATTACGAATTACGAATTAAGCATTTTAGATACATCATCGCCTAATTCGTAATTCATAATTCGTAATTCGTAATTCTCATGGATTTTTTCAACATCAAAGAAATACTTTCTGTAACAATGATCCTCTTTGCGATTATTGATATTGTTGGAGCAATTCCAATTGTGATACAGTTACGAAATAAAGCAGGGCATATACAATCAGAAAAAGCTTCGGTAGTTGCTCTAATTTTGATGATTGCCTTTTTGTTTATTGGAGAATCCTTATTAGGGATTATTGGAGTGGATGTAAAATCTTTTGCCATTGCAGGTTCCTTAGTAATCTTTTTTATTGCCTTAGAAATGGTATTAGGGGTAAACTTTTTTAAAGAAGAAATTCCAGATTCGGTTTCCATTGTTCCTCTCGCCTTCCCAATTATTGCAGGTGCCGGAACCATGACCACCCTCCTATCTCTTAAAAGCGAATACCAAACTCAAAATATTGTTATAGGTATTATATTCAACATGGTTTTCGTGTACTTTGTACTCAAAAACACCATGCGTTTAGAAAAAATCCTTGGTAAAACCGGACTAAACATTCTACGTAAAGCTTTCGGTATAATCCTTCTGGCTATTGCCATTAAACTCTTTAGACACAACACAGGGTTTTAGTGTGCTAGTACGTTAGTGTGCTAGTGTGCTAATAAATTCGCTAATTCGGACTTTCGGATTCTCGGCCTTTCGAATTTTCGAATCTTCGAATC